>NZ_VCQL01000100.1:0-477 GCF_005937175.1 Halomonas sp. ATBC28
ATTCCTGGTGTTCCTGGGGTAGGAGAAAAAACAGCAATTAAATTGTTGAAGGAATTTGATTCATTAGAAAAATTGGTAGAGTCTATTGACCAAGTAAGTGGTAAGAAGCTGAAAGAAAAGCTAGAAGAATTTAAGGATCAAGCTTTAATGAGCAAAGAACTAGCTACTATTACAAGAAAAGCTCCTCTAACAATAACTTTGGAAGATACAGAATTTCCTGGAATGCAAATAGAAAAGCTAAAAGAAATGTTCAAGGAGCTTGGATTTAACTCTTTACTCGAAAAATTAGGAGAAACACCTGAACAAGAGGAACTAGTGTTAGAAGATATAAATTTTGAAACGGTTGAAAATATTACAGAAGCTATTTTTTCTGATATAAATATAGTGTATGCCGAAGTATTGGAGGATAACTATCATTATGCCCCAATCTTAGGTATCTCTTTATTAAATGACACAGGAGCATACTATCTACCGATC
>NZ_VCQL01000101.1:0-475 GCF_005937175.1 Halomonas sp. ATBC28
TAGGCAATGTCGTTAGCGATGATCGATAATACGTCGCGCAAATTACCTTCATAACGTGGATAAAAACGTACGGACGATGCCCCAGTTTTCAACGCGATGGCGACGGCTTCGTCAATAGATGCCTTATCTGAGGCGCTGGTTTCAATATGAATATCAAGGTTCAGACGGCGGGCTTTATCACCAAAGGCAGAGAGTTCTTTATCGTCCATATTACCAAGAGAAAAACGCTCTCCATCCAGAACATGAATTTTGACGCCCCGCAGATTATTTTCACTCGCGATATCAAGTAAATCAGCAGGCAATACTCTTTCCAGCCGCATATTTAAATGAAAGGCATAGGCATGTAAATAAAGAGGAAGAGTATCGACACGTTGTAGAATCTTTCTTGCGTTATTTATTGTCACCATAAAACACCTACAGATTAATGATGAGGTCTACGGCCTCAAATCGCCAATATTCAATATCTATCTGGACA
>NZ_VCQL01000102.1:0-473 GCF_005937175.1 Halomonas sp. ATBC28
GATATACAGACGAAAAAAAACCTCGAGCGTTAACTCGAGGCTTCTTAATAAGTGGCGGAACGGACGGGACTCGAACCCGCGACCCCCCGCGTGACAGGCAGGTATTCTAACCGACTGAACTACCGCTCCACCGAATTCTTTTACAACCACCGGTTTTATGACCGGCTTACTGCTTAATTTGATGCCTGGCAGTTCCCTACTCTCGCATGGGGAGACCCCACACTACCATCGGCGCTACGGCGTTTCACTTCTGAGTTCGGCATGGGGTCAGGTGGGACCACCGCGCTACTGCCGCCAGGCAAATTCCTGTGCTCTGTCCTGTGTCTTTTGTGCTGATACTGCGTCGGCTGCATTCGCGAAAGTCAGTCACATACTTCAGTATGCTCCTTCCTTCGCTTCATTTGCCGCCTTGTCTCAGCGCAAAATCCTTCGGACTCTGAATCAAAGCTGAAATTCTCTCAATCCGCCAAAAC
>NZ_VCQL01000103.1:0-470 GCF_005937175.1 Halomonas sp. ATBC28
CCCCTTTACCGATACAAATTTCTCATGTATCGTATAAGTAATACAGACAGAGGAAGGGATGTAGTATGCCAGTTAAAATCAAACTGAAAGAAATCCTCAAAGAACGTGGCATTTCTCAGCGTGAATTAGCTCGACTTACAGGGCTGCGCCCGAACACCATCAGCCATCTTTGTTCAGACAACGTGGACAGAGTTTATCTCTCAACATTAGAAAAAGTGTGCAAAGTGTTAGACATCGACATCCAGGAGTTAATCGAGGTGGAGTAATCCTCTCGTTATAGTAATCGGTGGTAGCGAAGAAAAAGTTGCGAAAAAATTTCAAAAGTCAAGGAGAAAGCAAAGGTAAGGTTTTAGGAGATAAAAACGGTGGTAGCTGATAATTTTCAGTCGTTTATCGTTGATGAAAATCATAAAATATAGCATCTTTTTCAAACTGATTTTGTGCGTACAATCTAACCCTAAGAATTATCA
>NZ_VCQL01000104.1:0-465 GCF_005937175.1 Halomonas sp. ATBC28
AGAAGTGGTTAGCCTAACGCAAGAGGGCGATCACCACGGTGTGGTTCATGACTGGGGTGAAGTCGTAACAAGGTAGCCGTAGGGGAACCTGCGGCTGGATCACCTCCTTAAACGATGCGTCACAGTCAGTAAGCGTCCACAATGAATTACCTGATCAGAATACTGTTGATACGCAGTGATAAGTGGCTCTGTTTTTTTCACGTTAAAAAGAAAAAATAGCTTTTAAGGTCTTAAAGGTCTTTTTCTTTTTTAATATGAAAGAACGCTTATCACTGCTTATAGCAGTCGCTCTTTAACAATGTATATCATGCTGACAAGAACACTTCGCAAGAAGTGCTTCTTAAATTGTGATACGTCTCAAGCGTATCCGGCAAAATGAAACGTGATCATTGCGATATCCAGACTCCTTCGGGTTATAGGGTCAAGCAATGAAGCGCACACGGTGGATGCCTAGGCAGCCAGAGG
>NZ_VCQL01000105.1:0-463 GCF_005937175.1 Halomonas sp. ATBC28
CCTGGTGAATCGGTAGTTACCAAACCATTCTAACTTAGTGTAGGCTTTTGTTTTCCGAGGCTTACCGCACGACTCACCGGGGCGAGCGCCGAGCCGCTTCACAGCTCACGCTCCTGCAGGGTCTCGGACTTTCTCGCATCTCCCGTAGGAGTCGAGCGGACACCTCTCCAAACCAACTTATTATTTGCTTTCAAATAAATAAAACCTCATTTAATTTGGAGAACTAGACTTTTTCAGTGCCCTCCTCGCATGCGCTGCGGGGTCTCAGCTTTTCCTCTATTTCCCGCAGGAGTCGAGCGTCCTCCGCTCCATTTCACTTCGTTTTTAAACCTTTTTCTAAAAAAACAAACACGAACTTTTATATAATATAATTACATTATAGTTCGTGTTTATTGTTGGTTGAAATATTTAGTCCCAGCCTCATCCTCATTATAATTATAAATACCAAACGAATGATAGAGAG
>NZ_VCQL01000106.1:0-460 GCF_005937175.1 Halomonas sp. ATBC28
GAAGCGGGCCGTGCGGTATATCTGCAATTACTTAACCGCCAGCAGGAGTTGAGTATTTCGAAATCCAGTGCCATTGGTAACGTGCGGATTATCGACCCGGCAGTCACTCAGCCGCAGCCAGTGAAACCGAAAAAGCGTTGAACGTGGTGCTTGGTTTTATTCTTGGCCTGTTTATTTCTGTGGGTGCCGTGCTGGCGCGTGCGATGTTGCGTCGTGGTGTAGAAGCCCCGGAACAACTGGAAGAGCACGGCATCAGCGTTTATGCCACTATCCCAATGTCCGAGTGGCTGGATAAACGCACCCGTCTGCGTAAGAAAAATTTATTTTCTAATCAGCAGCGCCATCGTACTAAAAATATCCCCTTCCTGGCGGTGGATAACCCGGCGGATTCTGCTGTGGAAGCCGTACGTGCGCTACGAACCAGTCTGCATTTCGCTATGATGGAGACGGAGAATAACAT
>NZ_VCQL01000107.1:0-460 GCF_005937175.1 Halomonas sp. ATBC28
AGAAGTGGTTAGCCTAACGCAAGAGGGCGATCACCACGGTGTGGTTCATGACTGGGGTGAAGTCGTAACAAGGTAGCCGTAGGGGAACCTGCGGCTGGATCACCTCCTTAAACGATGCGTCACAGTCGGTAAGCGTCCACAATGAATTACCTGATCAGATAGCTGTTGATGCGCAGTGATAAGCCAGCCGCCTACGGCGTTGCCTTATCACTGCGTATAGCAGTCGCTCTTTAACAATGTATATCATGCTGACAAGAACACGCCGTAAGGCATGTTCTTAAATTGTGATACGTCTCAAGCGTATCCGGCAAAATGAAACGTGATCATTGCGACATCCAGACTCCTTCGGGTTATAGGGTCAAGCAATGAAGCGCACACGGTGGATGCCTAGGCAGCCAGAGGCGATGAAAGACGTGGTAGCCTGCGATAAGGTTCGGTGAGGTGGCAACAACCTGTGACC
>NZ_VCQL01000108.1:0-455 GCF_005937175.1 Halomonas sp. ATBC28
GACTGGGTGATCTCGCGGCCCTACATCTTCCTTGTTCTGCTCAACCTGGTGGGCGTAGCGGTTGGGATCTGGCGCTACATCTATGGTCCGCCAACCGAGATGCTCACCGTGGTCGTCAGTATGGTGTGGGTATTCTACAACCTGATTATTCTCGGCGGCGCAGTCGCAGTATCGGTAGAAAGCAAACAGGTACGCCGATCGCACCGCGTGGAGATGACGATGCCCGCAGCAATTGCCCGCGAAGATGGTCACCTCTTCTCGTGTACCGTTCAGGATTTCTCCGACGGTGGTTTGGGGATCAAGATCAACGGTCAGGCGCAGATTCTGGAAGGGCAGAAAGTGAATCTGTTGCTTAAACGCGGTCAGCAGGAATACGTCTTCCCGGCTCAGGTGGCGCGCGTGATGGGTAATGAAGTTGGGCTGAAATTAATGCCGCTCACTACCCAGCAACATAT
>NZ_VCQL01000109.1:0-454 GCF_005937175.1 Halomonas sp. ATBC28
GTGCGGCCACAGGCCAAGTACATTGAGTACAGCGAACGCACCGAGCAGGACGCTGGCGGCGAGCAGGCCACGCCCGGCACGCAGGCCATCGCGGAAGGCGACGATGTAGCAGAGGTGCGCCAGCAGGAACGCGACCAGCCCCGGCACGAACGCATCCATCGGCAACATCAGCGCGATATCCCCCACGCACGACAGCAGCATGCCAGCCAGCACCGCGCGTCGGTAGAACGGCTGCGCTGGATCATGCACGCGCCAGGCGATGGCAGCGATCAGCAGCGTGGTGGTCGGCTTGGCCAGCCAATGCAGCCAGCGCCCGTCGCCGTGCAGGAACGCACCGAGGATGGCGAGGATCGCCATCAACAGGATCACGCCATCGCGGGCGCGCGGTTTCATCGTGCCTTCCACAGGTCCGCAAGGCGGTCAGGCTTGCCGGCGATACGCTCCAGCACCGGGT
>NZ_VCQL01000010.1:0-230275 GCF_005937175.1 Halomonas sp. ATBC28
GACGGCAGATCGTTTTTGTTGAACACCTGGTTGCCGGCCAGGCCTCGCAGCCAGGGCGTGGTCTGGTTGTCACTGTTGCCCCAGACCGTGTCGAAATCGAAACCTTCCAGGTTGCTGGCCTCGAACATCTGCGCGGTCGTCAAGCCCGTACCGCCACCCGCACTAATAGCCTGCCCGGTGGTCTCGGTATTCCAGTAGGCGTCGGTGATGGTGCCGCTGTGGTTGTTGCCCACCAACCCGCCGGCATCTTGACCACTGACCGCGCCGGTGGCATAGGCGTGGGTGATGCTGCCGCTGAAGTTCCTGCCCACCAACCCGCCGGCATCTTGACCACTGACCGTGCCGGTGGCATAGGCGTGGGTGATGGTACCTTGGTTGCTGCCCACCAGCCCGCCGACAGTTTGATCACCGCTGACCGCGCCGGTGGCATAGGCGTTGGAGATGCTGCCGTCGTTCCAGCCCACCAGCCCGCCGACGTAGTTCTTGCCTGTGACGTTGCCATCGACCAGCCCGATATGGCCCAGGGTGCCGCCCGTGCCAACAAAGCCAAACAGACCGACGTGGTCCGTCCCCGGGCGATCGATGGTCAGATCGCTGACGGTATGGCCCAGGCCATCGAAGATGCCGGTGAAGGAGCTAGCGCTATCGCCTAACGGTTCAACGCCTATCGGGGCAAAACCAGCCCCATCGTTCCAGCCTGCGGTGGCGCTGGCGTCGATATCCATGCCCAGCAGATAGTGGCCCGCGACGTCGTTTTGCATCGCCTGAAGTTGGTCGATATTCAGGAGGGCGGTATAGAGTTCGGGGCGGTTGGTCGCATCAATCGTCCCGGACGGCAGATCGTTTTTGTTGAACACCTGGTTGCCGGCCAGGCCTCGCAGCCAGGGCGTGGTCTGGTTGTCACTGTTGCCCCAGACCGTGTCGAAATCGAAACCTTCCAGGTTGCTGGCCTCGAACATCTGCGCGGTCGTCAAGCCCGTACCGCCACCCGCACTAATAGCCTGCCCGGTGGTCTCGGTATTCCAGTAGGCGTTGTTGATGTTGCTGCTGAACTTACTGCCCACCAGCCCGCCGACATTTTGATTACCGCTGACCGCGCCGGTGGCATAGGCGTGGGTGATGGTGCCTTGGTTGCTGCCCACCAGCCCGCCGACATAATCTTGATCACCGCTGACCGCGCCGGTGGCATAGGCGTGGGTGATGGTGCCGTTGCTGCTGCCCACCAGCCCGCCGACAGTTTGATTACCGCTGACCGCGCCGGTGGCATAGGCGTGGGTGATGGTGCCGTTGTTGATGCCCACCAGCCCGCCGACATATTGATTACCGCTGACCGCGCCGGTGGCATAGGCGTGGGTGATGGGGCTGCCTTGGTTCCAGCCCACCAGCCCGCCGACGTAGTCCTTGCCTGTGACGTTGCCATCGACCAGCCCGACATGGCGCAGGGTGCCGCCCGCGCCAACATAGCCAAACAGACCGATGTAGTCCGTACCCGGGCGGTTGATGGTCAGATCGCTGAGGGTATGGCCCAGGCCGTCGAAGGTGCCGGTGAAGCGGTTATTGTTGTTGCCCACCGGGGCAAAACCAGCCCCACCGTTCCAGCCTGCGGTGGCGCTGGCGTCGATATCCATGCCCAGCAGATAGCGGCCCGCGAGG
The DNA here is from genome assembly GCF_005937175.1 of Halomonas sp. ATBC28. Lineage (NCBI taxonomy): Bacteria > Pseudomonadati > Pseudomonadota > Gammaproteobacteria > Oceanospirillales > Halomonadaceae > Halomonas > Halomonas sp. ATBC28. The sequence goes on from NZ_VCQL01000010.1 coordinate 1,654, forward strand.
TCGTTTTGCATCGCCTGAAGTTGGTCGATATTCAGGAGGGCGGTATAGAGGTCGGGGCGGTTGGTCGCATCAATCGTCCCGGACGGCAGATCGTTTTTGTTGAACACCCGGTTGCCGGCCAGGCCACGCAGCCAGGGCGTGGTCTGGTTGTCACTGTTGCCCCAGACCGTGTCGAAATCGAAACCTTCCAGGTTGCTGGCCTCGAACATCTGCGCGGTCGTCAAGCCCGTACCGCCACCCGCACTAATAGCCTGCCCGGTGGTCTCGGTATTCCAGTAGGCGTCGGTGATGGTGCCTTCGTTCCAGCCCACCAGCCCGCCGACAGAGTCATTACCGCTGACCGCGCCGGTGGCATAGGCGTTGGCGATGGTGCTGTTGTTGATGCCCACCAGCCCGCCGACATAGTCATTACCGCTGACCGCGCCGGTGGCATAGGCGTTGGCGATGGTGCCACTACTGTTGATGCCCACCAGCCCGCCGACAGTTTGATCACCGCTGGTCGCACCGGTGGCATAGGCGTCGGTGATGGTGCCAGAAGGGTTGTAGCCCACCAGCCCGCCGATATATCCATTACCGCTGACCGCGCCGGTGGCATAGGCGCGCTTGATGCTGCCGTTGTTCCTGCCTACCAGCCCGCCGACGATGTCACGGCCTGTGACGCTGCCATCGACCAGCCCGATATGGCGCAGGGTGCCGCCCCGGTCAACATAGCCAAACAGACCGATTTGATCCGCATTCGGGCGGTTGATGGTCAGATCACTGAGGGTATGGCCCAGGCCATCGAAGGTGCCGGTGAAGTGGGTAAAGGCATCGCCTACCGGGTCAAACCCCGCCCCCTCGTTCCAGTCTTTGGTGGCGCTGGCGTCGATATCCAGGCCCAGCAGATAGCGGCCCGCGAGGTCGTTTTGCATCGCCTGAAGTTGGTCGATATTCAGGAGGGCGGTATAGAGTTCGGGGCGGTTGGTCGCATTGATCGTCCCCGACGGCAGATCGTTTTTGTTGAACACCCGGTTGCCGGCCAGGCCACGCAGCCAGGGCGTGGTCTGGTCGCCGCTGTTGCCCCAGACCGTGTCGAAATCGAAACCTTCCAGGTTGCTGGCCTCGAACATCTGCGCGGTCGTCAAGCCCGTACCGCCACCCGAACTACTATCCTGCCCGGTGGTCTCGGTATTCCAATAGGCGTCGGTGAGGGTACCGTTGTTGTCGCCCACCAGCCCGCCGACTAATTGATTACCGCTGACCGCGCCGGTGGCGTAGGCGTGGGTGATGCTGCTGCCGCTGTTGAAGCCAACCAGCCCGCCGACATATTGATTACCGCTGACCGCGCCGGTGGCATAGGCGCTGGTGATGCTGCCTTGGTTGAAGCCCACCAGCCCGCCGACATATTGATTACCGCTGACCGCGCCGGTGGCATAGGCGTGGGTGATGGTGCCGTTGTCGTTGCCGCCCACCAGCCCGCCGACGATGGTACTGCCTTTGACGCTGCCATCGACCAGCCCGATATGGCGCAGGGTGCCGCCGGCGCCGACATAGCCAAACAGACCGACGAAGCTCGTACCCGGGCGGTTGATGGTCAGATCGCTGACGGTATGGCCCAGGCCATCGAAGGTGCCGGTGAAGCGGCTAGAGGCATCGCCTATCGGGGCAAAACCAGCCTCACTGTTCCAGCCTGCGGTGGCGCTGGCGTCGATATCCATGCCCAGCAGATAGCGGCCCGCGAGGTCGTTTTGCATCGCCTGAAGTTGGTCGACATCCAGGAGGGCGGTATAGAGGTCGGGGCGGTTGGTCGCATTGATCATCCCGGACGGCAGGTCGTTTTTGTTGAACACCCGGTTGCCGGCCAGGCCTCGCAGCCAGGGCGTGGTCTGGTCGCCGCTGTTGCCCCAGACCGTGTCGAAATCGAAACCTTCCAGGTTGCTGGCCTCGAACATCTGCGCGGTCGTCAAGCCCGTACCGCCGCCCGAACTACTATCCTGCCCGGTGGTCTCGGTATTCCAGTAGGCGTCGGTGAGGGTGCCGATGTTGTAGCCCACCAGCCCGCCGACATATCCATTACCGCTGACCGCGCCGGTGGCATAGGCGTTAGTGATGGTGCCGTTGTTGCTGTTGCTGCCCGCCAGCCCGCCAACAACTAAATTACCGCTGACCGCGCCAGTGGCATAGGCATTAGTGATGCTGCCTCGGTTGGAGCCCACCAGCCCTCCGACATAATCTTGATCACCGCTGACCGCGCCGGTGGCATAGGCGTTAGTGATGATGCCTTCGTTGAGGCCCACCAGCCCGCCGACGAGGTTGCTGCCTGTGACGCTGCCATCGACCAGCCCGATATGGCGCAGGGTGCCGCTCGTGTCAACACGGCCAAACAGACCGATGTAGTCCGTACCCTCGCGGTTGATGGTCAGATCGCTGAGGGTATGGCCCAGGCCATCGAAGGTGCCGGTGAAGCGGCTAAAGAAATCGCCCATCGGGGCAAAACCAGCCCCATCGTTCCAGCCTGCGGTGGCGCTGGCGTCGATATTGGCGCCCAGGGCATAGTGCCCGTCCAGATCGCCCGCCATGCCTTGCAGGTCGGTGGTGGTGGTGCTGTTCTCCGCGCCTAGCGCGGTGATCACGGTGTAGTCGATGGTGGCGCCATTGCTACCGAGCTTGGTGCTGAAGTTGTTGCCCGCCTGCAGATTAACCGGGGCGTTAACGCGGTATTCCGCGGCGCGACCGCCGATCTGGCCGTTGCCGCTGCCCTGGCCGTATTCCAGGGCCAGCTTGCCGCCACTGCCCTGGGCGGCGTCGAGGGTGGCGTTGATTTCGATATCGCGGTAGGCGTCGAGTGTTAGCGTATAGCCGCTGCTCCAGCTTACGGCGTCGTTGACGAAAATATCGCCGTTGCCGTTGCCGGATGGCGCGGTTTGCACGGTGGCATCAGTCTGGGCGAGGCTGGCCGAGAGCGTCTCGGCACCGATGCCGCTGTCGGTCTGTCCGCCATCGCCGGCGCTGACGGTGAAGTCGGACGGGTCGATCAGCCATTCACCGGTCTGGCCGCTGTTGCCAGGGACATCGGCGGCGCGGGTGGTGACGTGGATCTCATCGGCAATACTGACTTTGGCCGCCGAGGTCTCGATAAAGCCGCCGTCGCCGCCCTGGGGTGCCGAGGCATCCAGGGTGCCGGCCACCTGCAGCGTGCCGCTCTCCATATCGCCCATCAGCATGATTTGGCCGTTCTCGCCGCTGGCCAGCGTGCGTGCTTCGGTGATACCGCTGTGGTTGATCACACTTGCGGTCAGCTCGCCAGCGGCCTTGGCGGTGAGGTAGACCCGACCGCCGTCGGCGCGGATGGCCCCGCCCTGCTCGATCAGGGTCGCCAGCGTGGCTTCTTTCACCTCGATATTGACCGGGCCTCCCAGGTCGAGCGTCACCCGGCTACCCGCGCCCATCAGGGTGCTGCCCCGGGGGGTGTCGATGGTGCCAGTGTTGACGATCCTGGCGGCGATCATGGCCACCAGCCCACCGTTCGCCGTGCGGATATTGCCCTGGTTAATGACGGCATTGGCACTGTCGCCGCTGAAGCGGTAATCGCCGTTCATGAAGTCGTCGGTGGAAATATCCAGCGTCGAGGCGACCAGCGCGCCGACATCGACCCGGGCGCTGGGGGAGAAGGTGATGCCGTTGGGGTTGATCAGAAAGACCCGGCCGTTGGCGTCGATGGCGCCGCGAATCGACGAGACTTGGTCGCCGGTGACCCGGTTGAGGGTGGCAGCCTCGGCACTGGGCTGGCGAAAGCGAACGGTATTGCCCTCGCCCACCGAGAAGCGGCGCCAGTCGACGGCGGCTTTGTGGCTGCTCTGGTCGATGGTCAGCGTATCGCCCTGGCGTGCGATACTCGCCTGGCCCGCCACCACGGTGCCGCCGCTGGGCAGTTCGCCGGCCTGGACGGCCAGCGGCATGACGCTCAGCAGGGCGGCTGCCAGCGGCCGTAGGTCGTGTGCGAACAGTATGGCGCGCGGGGTACCGGCCGTCGTGCCACCACCGCCGCGATGCGACCCAGAGTTTTCCGCCGCCGCCTGCCAGACCCGCCGCCGACGGTTCCAGACCACCCGATAGACCCGATTCATGCCACCATGCCGCCCCATAAACGCTCCCCTTTGTGTTCTCACGAGGCGGCAGGGCGCCCCTGGATGATTGACTGTTGTGTGATGAACCTTGCGCCAGTGACGTTGCAACGCCCGTGGGAGAAAGGCCGTCCCGGGGCCGCCGTCGCGCAGACGCGATGCCACGGGTTAATGCCTTTTAGTTACGATACTTTTTAGTTACGATACTTTTTACTTACGTTAGTATGAGCATAAGGTGCGGATGGTGGCGTGCAAACAGTCAAAATTGACCGTTTTCACAAGCACGACCAACACGCACCATTCTGCCTTCTTGGGCAAGACGAACTTGGAACAACGGGGCTAGGGGAAAGGCGTTGCACGCATCCACGCTGCTATTGATCGACGATCATCCGCTGTTCCTGAGCGGCATCAGCCTGGTGTTGGGAGAGGGGCTCGGGCAGGTGAAGATCCTTGAGACCGGCTCGCTGACCGAGGCGTTGCAACTGCGCCATGCCAATCCCGCCCTGATCCTGCTCGACCAGCAGCTGCAGGGCGTGAGCGGCGTCACCGGTATCGCGGCATTGCGACGCAAGTGGCCGACGACGAAGGTGGCGCTGCTTTCCGGTTTCGATCTTTCGGCGCTGCGCGATGAGGCCCTCGCCGCTGGCGCGGTGGCTTTTATTTCCAAGACCGACAAACCCCACACGCTGCTTCACCAGGTGCGGCGGCTGCTGGACGACCACGGCCCCAATCAACCGGCGGATTCGCCGCCGTCGGCCTCCGAGTCGCTGACCGCTCGGCAGGTGGAGGTGCTCGAATTGCTGGGCCGTGGACTCTCCAACAAGGCGATTGCCCAGCACCTGCATCTCTCCGAGTACGGTCATGTGCAGACGCTGCTTGGTCTGCTGGGCGCGTCCAGCCGCGGCGAGGCGGCCTTCAATGCCCGCCATCGGGGATGGATCGTTTGAGTATCGAGGACCGCTTCCAGATCGAGCGACTGACGCTGGTGTTGCGGCACTTGCGCCACGCCTTCGGGATGAGCGTGATGGTCGCCAGCCTGATGGTGGCGGTGTTTTATTTCTCCAGCGACAGCGTGGTCAGCGCGGTCTCGGCGATCAGCGGTGAGCGCATCGGCATACGGACCGCGTCGGTGTCCACGACGGCGCTGCTGGTGTGGTATTTCGCTCTGCTGGCGGTCTCCGGCGCGCAGTCCTGGGGCGCCCGCCGCGCGCTGAAAAAGGGCTTTGGCGTCGCTGATGTCGCCCCGATCCGACGGCAACTGGTACTCAGCCGGTGCCTCGAGGGCACCCTGTGGGGCGCGTTGATATGGATCGGCATCGACCAGCACACCTCCCCCGGGGCCACCGCCCTGTTGATGGGGTTGCTGGCTTCGAGCAACGCGGACAGCGTGGCCAAATACTCGAACATCCTGGGCCTTTATACCGGCATTATGTTGCCGATGACGGTGCTCGCCGTGAGCCGCTTCATCACCATCGACGATCTCTACTACCAGATGATGGCCGGCTTCAGCGTGCTGTTCGTTATTGCCCAGTACCTGCAGGCGCGCACCCTGGGCGGCAGTATCAATGAGGCGATCCGCCTGCGCTTCGAGAATCTCGACTTGGTGGAACGGCTCAAGACAGAAACCCGCGAGGCCAGTGCCGCCCGCGAAGCCGCCGAGCAGGCCGACGAGGACAAATCCCGCTTTCTGGCCGCCGCCAGCCACGACCTGCGCCAACCGGTGCAGGCGCTGCAACTGCTGCTCGAGACCCTCTCCTGGAGCCGGCTGGACGAGCACCAGCGGCGGACACTGGACAGCGCCCAGGCCGCCAGCACATCGTCGTCGGAGATGCTCAATACGCTGCTCGATTTCTCGCGCCTGGATGCCGGTGTCATCGAGCCACGGCCGCGCCCGCTGGGCCTGCAGCAGCTGTTCCGCAAACTGGAAATGGAACTGGCGCCGATGGCGGACGAAAAGGGCCTCGTCTACCGGACACGGGATACCGACGCCACGGTGGTCTCGGACCCGGCGTTGCTGGAACTGATACTGCGCAACCTGGTCGCCAACGCGATACGCTACACCGACCAGGGCGGCGTTCTGGTGGCCTGCCGCCGGCGGGGAGACGGGTACGCCATCGAGGTGCACGATACCGGCATCGGCATCGCCCCGAATCAACACCGGGCGATTTTTCGTGAGTTCCATCAATTGGGCAATCCGGAGCGCGACCGCCGCAAGGGATTGGGCCTGGGCCTGGCCACCGCCGAGCGGCTGGCGGGAACGCTGGAGCATACGCTCACGCTTCGCTCCACACCCGGCCAGGGAAGCGTCTTCCGCCTGCACGTCGTAAGCGCCGAGGATATCGCTCGAGAGGAGCCGCCGACGAAGACGTTACCGCCTGCGTTCGACCCATCCGCGTTAAACGGGAAGCATGTCTTGGTCATCGATGATGATGAAATAATTCGCTACGCCATGGCGGCATTGCTGGAGGGCTGGGGCGCTATCTGCGAGACTGCGGAGTCACTCACCGAGGCCATCGCCCATCACCGTAACGTGCCGGATATCTTACTCTGCGACTACCGGCTGCGCGACGAGCACAATGGCGCTGAGGCGATCCACCAGTTGCGCAGGCATTTCGGACGGGATATCCCCGCGCTACTCATCACCGGTGACACGGCCCCCCACCGGCTGCGCGAGGCCATGACCAGCGGCATCCCGCTGCTGCACAAGCCGGTGCAACCACAGAAGCTGCACCTTGCCCTGCGTGAACTCGTGGCGCCACACGTCAGACCACCCTAAGGCCAACTTAAAGCGCAGGAAGTCGGCGTGCCAAGCAAAGAAGCGCTGACGGAACAGGTCGCCGAGCATGGTATTGAGGCGTGGATGCGAGATGCCATGCATTGATGCGGCGTTGAAAGAGCTTTTACGTAATCTGGCCGCTCAGCAATAGCCATAGCGCGATTAATGCAAAGTGGCCGGGATACCATGCTAGCCATAGACGCCGCGGCATCGCCAAGTTAATGGCAGGGACTCGCCGGGCAGCGCCAGCGGCAAGGATCAACACTACCACACACGTGCCTACAGTAAACGATTTGGCCATGTCAGAGGCATTCATTTGCCCGGCAATCCAGAGTGCTGGAAATGCCGCTAGGCCTGCCCATAGGCGAGCTTGGAAATGGTTCTCAGTTTGGCTCAAGGCATGCATCGCGAACATTAATAGCGGAATCAGCAGCAGTCCGTTGTGCCCGTACTCCACCCAAAAACCGAGCAGGTACCACGCGGTCACACCAACCGCTGCACCGGCTAACAACCAGGGCAAACCTAACGTTTGCTGCTGGTAGTGCTGCCAGCCTTGGCGCACTAGCGCACCTAAGGTTAAACCACTGGCCAGGGTAAAGCAGACGTTGAGGATAAATGCGTCTGATGAGCGTGGCATCATCATGTAGGGGAGTTGGGCAACCAAGCCGATAATTAGAATTCGGCGCGAGTAGCGCAGTGGGTTGCGGGTATTAAACAGGCCGTGCCAGGCCACCATGGCGGCAAACAGCGGGAAGGCGATACGGCCAATGGAAGACCCGGCCCAGCTTAGATCCCAATCGCCGGGCAGCACATAGCGAGTGAGGTGATCCACGGTCATGGTGATCAGCGCCAGCCACTGCCCCCAGCCGGTCCAGTGAGAAGAGAGGCGAGGTAGCGTGCCTGCATGTGGGCTAGTCGGGTGAGCCATAAAACCTCCGTGTTGAACATGCTCGATGATACACAGACAGAGGTAGCTTTACCTAGTTCACTGAATTTTCAGCGTTAGGTAGAAACGCATCACCCCGGCGGTTGCCGGGGTGATGGACACTAAGGCTTGCTGTGATGCTTACTCTTTCCCACCGAAATAACGGTTGTAGATCTCGTCGTAAGTGCCGTCTTCTTTCACTTCAGCCAGGGCTTCGTTGAACTGCTCAGCGAGTGCTTCGTCGCGTTGACGGAACGCGATACCAAAGCCATCACCAAAATACTCTTTAGGTTCGGTGAGCATCTCGCCGACAACAACGTAGTTGCCTTCTTCGCTATCCAGTAACGTGGACTTACCGACTGGGTAGTCGAGGAACAAGATGTCCAAACGCTCGGACTCCATGTCCAGCACCATGTCATCGGCGGTAGAATAGCGGTTGATGTCGGCGACATCGCCATACATGTCGGTGACGTAATTGTCCTGCAGAGTGCCGCGCTGAACGCCGATAGTCATGCCGGCGAGCGACTCTTCATTGGTTGCATCAAGGTCGGTGCCTTCAGGAGCAAACCAGGCGGACGGTGGGGTGATGTAGGGGTCAGAGAACAGCACTTGCTCGCGACGGTCATCATTGATCGTCATGGAGGACATAATAGCGTCGTATTTACGTGCCATGAGACCCGGGATAATGCCGTCCCAGCCCTGTACAACCCATTCACATTCAACGCCGATACGCTCGCAGAGGGCGTTGCCCAGGTCGATATCAAAGCCGGTCAGCTCGCCATCCGGCGTGCGATATTCCATCGGCTCGTAAGGCACATCAACCCCGATACGTAGTTGGTCTTCTTGCGCCTGGGCGGCGCTTGCTGCAACGGCTAAGCCTAGCAGTGAGACAGACAGCAGTTTTTTCATTATGTATCTCCTTGGAAGCAGAGTTCATCTAAGCAACCACTGCCTAATGATGGCGTTGCCTATAGGGCGTTGACCACGTTAGTCACAGGTTGCGTTGTGATGATCATTGATAACTTATCCTAACTCGGCGTTGACGAAAAGCGCTTGATGATTCGTAAACCAACGTTTGTTTCACACTAGGAGTTCTGTGGCTGTAGATGTGCGAGCAGCTTTTTCTCTAGATAACGAAAGAGATACAGGATGGTGAAGGTTAAACACAGGTATATCGCTGCCACAAACAAGAATGCGTCAAAAGGTGCATAAAAACGCGCATAGACAAAGCGCGCCGCGCCGGTCAGATCCATAATCGTCACTACGCTGGCAATAGCGCTGGCATGTAGCATGAAAATGACTTCGTTGCCGTAGGCCGGCAGTGCGCGACGAAAAGCGCTGGGGATAATAATGCGCCGCATGGTCTGCTGAGGTGACATGCCATAGGCACGAGCCGCTTCAATTTCACCTTTCGAGGTAGACTTAATCGCGCCGCGAAAAATCTCGGTCGTATAGGCGGCGGTGTTGAGGGTAAATGCAATGAGTGCGGGGACGAACGGTTCTTCAAGTATCACCCATAGCCAACTTTCTTGGATTCCGTCCACGAACACCACGCCGTAATAAATCAGGTAGAGTTGGATGAGTAGCGGTGTGCCACGAAAAACATAGGTGTAAGCAAAAATAGGCCACTTAATCCAGGCGTGTTTTGAACCACGCCCAATGGCAAGGGGTACCGCAGCGATTAAGCCAATGACCAGCGATAAAAAGACCAGTTGCACCGTGGTGGTCAACCCATCGCCATAGTAGGAAAGCGTTTGCAGCGTGAAAATACTGTTCTCGGCAAGCTGATTTTCGAGCCATGTCATGAAAGCGGTCATTAGTCTGCCTCCCCATAGCCAATGTTGTAGCGTTTTTGCAGACGAGCAAAGATCCATTCCGAAACGCTGGCGATGAGCAGATAGATAAGCGCGACAATAATCATGAAAGTGAAAGGTTCGCGCGTCGCTTTAGAGGCTTCTGAGGCGACACGCACCATATCAGAAAGCCCGATTACCGAGACCAGTGCTGTGGTTTTGAGCAATACCATCCAGTTGTTGGAAAGGCCAGGCAGTGCATGGCGCATCATCTGCGGAAAACGGACGCGACGAAAAACCAGCCCATCGCTCATGCCATAGGCTTTACCTGCTTCGATTTGCCCATTATCGACCGCCATAAAAGCGCCGCGAAAGGTTTCCCCCATATAGGCCCCGAAGATTAGCCCAATGGTGACAACGCCCGCGACGAAGGCATTAATATTGATAAAAATATCGATATCGAACGAGTAGTAAATCCAGTCGGTGATCATGTTGACGCCAATTTGGCCGCCGAAAAAAAACAGCATCATCAACACGAGGTCGGGCACACCGCGAATAAGTGTGGTGTAAAGCGTGGCAAGACGATGAGCTAACCAGTTGCGCGACATCTTCGCGCTGGCGGTCAGGAGCCCTAAAATAATCGCTAAAATCAGCGACAACACCGCTAATTGGATGGTGACGCCAGCCCCTTCGATCAGCCGGGGGCCATACCCTTGTAAATCAATCATGGTCAGCCTCGCGGATCAGTAATTAGGTGCCAGGAATTGCTGCAGGCGCGGTGATTGCGGGTTGCCTAACACTTGATCGGGCGGGCCAGCCTCTTCCACCAGGCCCTGGTGAAGGTAAATCACTTGGCTAGAGACATCACGGGCAAACCCCATCTCGTGAGTCACCACGACCATGGTGCGCCCCTCTTCAGCGAGGTCGTGCATGACTTTCAATACGTCACCGACCAATTCCGGGTCAAGGGCGGAGGTGGGTTCGTCAAACAGCATCACTTCTGGATCCATCGCCAGTGCGCGGGCAATAGCGCCGCGCTGCTGTTGGCCGCCGGACATCTGTGCTGGGTAGGCGTTGGCGCGGGCCGTTAAGCCAACCCGATCGAGCAGTGCATGGGCGTGCTCCAAGGCTTCTTTTTTGGGTTTTTTCAGCACATGAATCGGCGCTTCGATGATGTTTTCGAGCAGCGTCATGTGGGCCCACAGGTTAAAGCTCTGGAACACCATGGAGAGCTTGGCGCGCATTTGTACCACCTGCTTCCAATCTTCAGGTTCGCGGCCGTGCTTCGTGGTCTTAAAGCGAATGGGTTCGCCATGGACAATGAGGTCGCCATCGTCGGGCTGTTCAAGCAAGTTCATGCAGCGCAAAAAAGTACTTTTACCCGATCCAGAGGCACCAATCAGGGTAATCACATCGCCCTTTTGGGCTTGTAATGAAAGACCTTTCAGAACTTCCGTATCGCCAAAGCGTTTTTTAATATTACGCACTTCAAGGGGAGTAGGCGTAGCGGCCATATCATTGGCTCCAGTACAGAGTTGCCGCAGCAACAAGTGGGTTTGTTTGATGCGGCTGGCGCGAAAAAGGGGCGATTCTATCAGGCTGGGCGCATTATGCGCGCTTTCCTTCTAACATTATGCACTCGACGATAGTCGTATCGACGTCGAGGGTCCTGTTGTCGCCTCACCATTGTTATTGTCTTGGCTAAAGTAGATCCTGCTTGGGGGGTTAAACGATAGGCGCTACCAACAGCGCGGCACGGGCGCCCACCTCTACTTGTGCGTTAGGAAACACCACATGAAGGGGCGTATCGCCTACCCGAAACTCACCCGACTTACCGTCTTGGGCCAGCAGAGTGCCGGGCTCAAAGCGGCTGAAGTTGGCTGTGTCCTCGGCAAAACAGAGTGTAAAGTCCTCCGAGTGACGCATTAATTCGTGTTGAACCTGGAAAAACTGCATTTGCGTGGCGGGCTGATTGGGTGGCGTATGTCCTTCACTAAGCGCGGTGAGTAGTGTACGCATCGGTTGTAATGATGCCATATCGTTGTGGCCAAAAGGCGCTACCCGCCCTAGCTCAAAGGTAAATGCCTGAGCGGCGTGATAGTGCTTGCTGTAGTGGGAGAATGTCCAGCTGTGCTGATGTTGGTGCAGCACCGCCTGCATACCCGCCGCCGCCAGCCAGCCCCACTGCTCAGCATCGGTGGAGGATTCGGCAAAAGGCTCCACTACAAAACGGGGGTAGCGGCTATCCCGAATTGCGGTATGTAGGTCGTAGTGCAGTTTGGGGCGCCCGGCATGGCGGGCATAAAAACTATCCACCGCGGCCATTAATTGCCTGGCGCGATCTGGCTCCTCGCCCTTGGCGGCTAGTTCGCGGCTAAACAGCCGGTTTAAATTGGTGGTAAGGAAACGCTGCTGCGCCTTAAGCGCGGGCAGGTTGCCTAAAATCACCAGCACAGGAGCGCCGAGCGATATGCTGCCCGCTTCTACGCCGCTTAACCATTCACCCACCAGTTCAACCGGTGCGGTTTCATTGCCATGGATCGCCGCTGAAAAAATGCACGTGTGGGCGCTTTGGCTTACCGTGTTAGGGGTGAGCTCCAAAATACCAGGCGCATGCAAATGATAAGTGCCGCTGGCGAAGACGCCTTGGCTGGCGGTGGGGAGTTGCCCATCAAGCGACCAGTCGAGCCATTGGCCTAGCATTGTCGCTCCTCAGTTAACTGTTTTGAGTATCGTGGTCAGTATAAAAGCGAGCTTAGGTTTACCACGCTGGGCGTATGCCACAAGCCCGCAGGTCGTTCGCGTGTAAAAGCCTAGCGTATTCGTGAAAAAGCGTCTTCATGAAACACGCGGAAGCTGAAAAGTGGCTTTATTTAATCGCTAACAGCAAAAAACGCCCATGGGGTGCATGAGCGTTTTTCAATTTGTTCATCACGTTACGCTGAACGCTGGCGCTGCATTTCTTCCTGGTACTCGCTAGCAAGCGATGTCTTTTGTTTATCTTGCAGGCCACGGCCCGCCAGCTGGAAAACCTCTTGCTCTTCTTCATCCAGGTGGTGAGTGACTAAATCCTGGAGCTGTTTGGCGTGGGTCAACCAGTGGGTTGCACTGTAGTCAGTTTCATCAAGCAGTTCTAAAAGCTCATCAATTTCATGATGTTCGGCAACGCTATGGCGGGCTTTTTCCTGAGTCAGGTCGATTGACATCATTGGGATATAGAGCGTCCGCTCTTCGGCAGCGGCGTGATAATGCAGCTCTGCTCGTACCTGCTGATACAGTTTATCTCGCTCATCGCTGTCTCCATGTGTTTCAACTAAGCGGGCGAGCAGGTCGCGCTGAATATCGTGATCCTTGCGCAGGGCTTCAAAAATCGTCATTCCAGACTCCTTGGATACGTTTGATGTAGGCAAGTCAAAAGCTAGTGGTGGTTGGCGTAAAGTGCAAGATGGCGTTCGTCGATGAAATCGACGCCCACGGACGAAAACATTCGCTTTTTTCTATGCTTGAGTGCGCTATGTTGTGTTTACTACTTATTAGGCGACGCCCACTTTAGGCGACGCTCACTGCACTACTCATAACTGCACTATTCATAAGTGAAGGAGATAGTAATGACAAAGGTACTGGTACTTTATTATTCCATGTATGGCCATATTGATACGCTGGCTCAGGCCGTGGCAGAAGGCGCAAAGGGTGTGAGCGGTGTTGAGGTGGCGGTGAAACGCGTTCCTGAAACCATGCCTGAAGAGGCGTTCAAGAATGCAGGCGGTAAGCAGGATTACGACACGCCGGAAGCGACGCCTCAAGAGCTTGCCGATTACGATGCGATCATTTTCGGTACGCCCACCCGCTTTGGGAATATGGCCGGTCAAATGCGTACCTTCCTGGATCAGACCGGTGGCCTGTGGGCGAACGGTGCTCTGCGTGGCAAAGTCGCTAGCGTGTTCACTTCTACCGGTACTGGCGGCGGTGATGAGATGACCATCACCTCTACTTGGACCACGCTGGCCCACCACGGCATGATCATCGTGCCGATTGGTTACGGTCTCGAAGAGCAGTTTGATATTTCCAAAGTCAGCGGCGGTACGCCTTACGGCGCCGCAACCATTGCTGGTGGTGATGGCTCACGCCAACCTGACGAGCGTGAGCTGAAAATCGCCCGTTTCCAAGGCGAGTTGGTCGCAAAAACGGCGGCTAAACTGGCCAGTTAATTAGTTTACTAGCTAAGACATATACGAGTCAGCCAAGTAAAAGCCTCGCCGGATATATCCGGCGAGGCTTTTTTTGGGGTTGGGATATTGTGGCTGGGATTATAGTTTTACTATGCTCCGCGTGCCGCCGTGTAAATTGTGTAGACGGATTGACTGGCCGTCATAAATAGTCGATTGCGGCTCTTGCCCGCAAAACACACGTTCGAGCAGACTTCAGGTAGCAATACTCGGCCCAGCAAGGTGCCTTCCGGTGAGAAAACCACTACTCCGTCGATACCTTCACCACCATTGGCACTTGACCAGATATTGCCATTCACGTCACAGGCCATGCCGTCGAAAATAGTGTCTTCGCTGGTCACGATAACTTGCCGGTCGCTGACACTGCGACCATCTTCACCCAGCGACCAGCGAATAATTCGCGCGGGTTCGTCGAAATGGGTGGGGGCACTGTCACTGGCGTAGAACCCTTCGCCATCCGGCGTTAATACAATGCCGTTTGGCTTATAAATATCGTCGGTCAGCATGATGGGCTCATCCAGGCTGTCATCGACGTAATAGATGGCCGTTTCTAGCTCCAGGTCTCGTTTTTTGCCCTCGTAGTCGAAGTGAGCTCCATAGCCTGGATCGGTGAAGATCACTCCACCCGAGGGCAGTGCCACCACGTCATTAGGGGCATTGAGCGGTTTGCCCTGATAGCGCTCGGCGAGCACCGTTGTGCTGCCGTCCCACTCGTAGCGTAAAACGCGTGAGGGATAGTGCTCGCAAGCAATTAGCCGCCCCTGATGATCGAAGGTATTACCGTTAGAGTGGCCGACATTGTCTCTCAATACGCTGACTTGACCAGTGGATTCGTCCCAGCGCATCTGCTTGGCACGAGGTATGTCGCTGAAAACAACATAACGACCTACGGCGTTCCATGCTGGCCCCTCTGTCCACAGACCTCCACTCCAGTGGCGTTCTAGAGGACTGTTAAAAATCATGTAATCACTAAAGCGGGAATCTTCGACTTTCCAGGCATCGATTGGGTATCGTTCCGGGGTGGAACCTTGTGAGCTCTGCAAAGCAAAAAGCTGGGGCGATGTGCCAACAGCGGCCAGGGCGGCCGATGCCGAAAGGAACTGACGGCGTCCAAGTTTCATAGCATTGTCCTGATGGTTGTTTGTTGATGTTGTTATGAGCGAAGTGAAACTGATGTTTCTTCCACCCTCAGGACAAATGTAGAACATAAGCGATTAAAAAACATACATTGGCTGCCCGGTTGGATTCAACCAGACAGCCAATCTTTATGCCATATGTGTGTCAGTGCGAAATAGCGTTGGCAACCGCCTTGCCTAGGCTTGCAGTGGTGCCTTCTCCACCCACATCGCGGGTAAGTACTGTGGCATCCCCTTCGCTCAATACTTCCTCAATGGCCGTGACTATTGCGTCACCGGCTTCTTTGTAACCGAGGTGCTCCAGCATCATGGCGCCTGACCAAATTTGACCGATAGGGTTGGCAATACCCTTACCGGCGATATCCGGCGCGCTGCCGTGTACTGGCTCGAACAAGCTCGGAAAGTTGCCTTCTGGGTTGATGTTGGCTGAAGGGGCAATGCCTATCGTGCCGGTGCAGGCGGGGCCGAGATCAGAAAGAATATCGCCAAACAGATTGCTGCCCACGACGACATCAAACCAATCCGGGTGGAGAACGAAGTTGGCGGTAAGAATATCGATATGAAATTTATCCACCGCGATTTCAGGGTAGCCCTTCGCCATTTCGACCACACGTTCATCCCAATACGGCATAGTGATTGAGATGCCGTTGGACTTGGTCGCGGAGGTGAGCTTTTTACGCGGGCGAGTTTGGGCCAGTTCAAAGGCGTATTTCAATACGCGGTCTACGCCGGTGCGGGTCATGACCGTGTCTTGAATGACCACTTCACGGTCGGTGCCTTCAAACATTTTGCCACCAACGCTTGAGTACTCGCCTTCAGTGTTCTCACGCACCACGTAAAAGTCTATATCGCCGGGTTTACGGCCTGCTAGCGGGCTTTTAATGCCGGGCATGAGCTTGCAGGGGCGCAGGTTGATGTACTGATCAAAGCGGCGCCGGAATTGCAGCAGTGAGCCCCACAGGGAAATATGGTCGGGGACTTTTTCGGGCCAGCCCACCGCGCCATAAAACAGCGCATCGAAGCCTTTTAACTGCTCAAACCAATCATCCGGCAGCATTTTGCCGTGTTCCAGGTAGTAGTCGCAGCTGCCAAACTCAAAGGTGGTGAACTCAAGATCAATATTAAAGCGCTTGGCGGTCGCTTCGAGGGCGCGGATGCCTTCAGGCATGACTTCGGTGCCGATGCCGTCACCGGCGATAATGGCAATACGGTGGGTCATAGTGGTTCCTTACCTTGTTAGTTACTTTTTATGCTTGTGAGTCGTGAGTCGTGAGTCGTGAGTCGTGAGTCGTGAATAGTAAATAGAGTGTAGCGGCTATTTTGGTGGAGATAATCAGGCTACCATTCAAGTTATTGTTGCGTGAAAGTGCAGAATGACTGAGGAGCGATATGGCGCACCTGGATGATTTGGCGTTTTTTCAGCACTTGGCGCGGGCGGGAAGCCTGACGGCGACTGCTCGCGAGCTGGGGCTATCGCTCTCGGCTGTAAGCAAGCGGCTAAAACAGTTGGAGGCGCGCCTGGGGGTAGAGCTAGCTGCTCGCACTACGCGGCGGTTGACGCTGACCGCAGAGGGTGAGCGCTACTTGGTCCGTGGCGCGCTGATTTTAGATGAGTTGGATGAGCTGGAAAATTCACTGGGTGAGGGAGTCGATCAGGCGCTTAGCGGACGTTTGCGGGTAAACGCCACTTTTGGCTTTGGGCGCCGCCATATTGCGCCACTGCTGTCCCGCTTTTGTGCCGATCACCCCGAGGTGGAGGGGTGGTTGGAGTTAACCAATTTTCCGCTCAATCTGAGCGATCACGGCTTTGATATTGGTATTCGCGTGGGCGAGCCACCGGAGTCGCGCTTGGTCGCTCGGCGTATTCTGGCCAATCGGCGGGTGCTCTGTGCGTCGCCTGCCTACATTGCCCAGGCGCCGTCTTTGCAAGTACCGGCAGATTTACAGCAGCACGCTTGTTTGGTGATTCGCGAGAACGACAGTGATTTCCCCCTCTGGCGCTTTGAACAAGTCGCTCAGTCTGCCAAAGGACTGCCTGGGCAGACACAGTCGATAAAGGTCAGCGGTCGATTAGCCAGCAACGATGGAGAGGTCATTACCCGCCTGGCCTTGGACGGCCACGGTGTCATGCTGCGCTCCTGGTGGGACGTTAACGAGCACCTTGCCAGTGGCGCATTGGTAGCGCTGTTGCCAGGCTGGCAGGGGGTGCGGGCAGATTTTTATGCGGTGTTTGAACAACGTCGCCATGTGCCCGCCCGGCTGCGCGCTTTTATTGACTATGTTCAGCGAGAGATAGCGGGGCGGGTACCAATATTGCCTGAAGGGAGCTAATCAGACGCTGCTTATCGGCTAGGACAAGCCTCGCTTTGGTTAACATCAATCAGCTCTTCAGTAGGGAACTCCAGCTCGGCTGCTCGCTGACGCAGGCGTCCTTCTGTCGCGCTATCCATTTCCGCTGTACGTGAAAGTATCCACAGGTAGTCGCGGTTAGGGCCTGCCACTAACGCCCACTGGTACTCCTCATCCAGCTCAAGGACGTTATAGCCGCCGTAAAAGGGGCCAAAGAAGCTTACCTTTAAGCGCCCAACGCTTTCATCGTCAATAAAGTAGGCGCGGCCTTCAGCCTCATCCCACTCTTGCTCTTCAAGGTTGTAACCACGGTTGATTACTCGAACACCGCCATCATCGCGCAGGCTGTAAGTAGCGGTCACGCAATCAAGACCGCGTTCAAAGGAGTGATCCAGGCGGGCAATTTCGAACCACTGACCCAGGTAGCGGTCTAGCTCAAAGTCTGCTACTGGCTGCGTGCCATCCGGAATGCCAGTGCAGCCGGTGAGTAGGGTCATACTAACGATGTTGCTTCCTAGCAGGGTTTTCATTAACGCGCTCCTTGGCGATGATTCGCGGGTGATCGACTATGGTTAGTGCTATCTGTTGCTATTTTGCCATACAGCAGGAGAAGGCGGTGATGGAGTGTTTTCGTTTACATAACAAATAAAGGAGTGTGTATGTGGTGCCAACAAGAGATTCATTTGCCCGAAATGGCGCGCGGCTTTCATTTGATTACGGATGATGTGGCCCGCGCACTGCCTTGTTTAAGTGACTGCCAGGCTGGCATGCTGCATTTACAGCTGATGCACACTTCTGCCTCGTTAACGCTCAATGAGAACACTGATCCGGATGTGCGCCACGATTTAGATGCTTTTCTGCGTCGACTGGTGCCCGAAGATTTACCCTATTTCCGCCACACCCTGGAAGGGCCTGATGATATGCCCGCCCATGTAGCCGCCAGCCTGCTGGGTACACAGCTAACTCTGGCGGTGCGCGATGGACGCCTGGCTTTAGGTACCTGGCAGGGCATATGGCTGGGAGAACACCGCAATCAGGCTGGGCCACGTCGATTACTGGCCACCCTAAACGGGTGTGAAGCGCGCTAGCTTGGCGCGCCACCTCGACTCAGCGTTGCTGTATAGTGGTTAATAACCTCATATTATCTTTGAAAAAGCGCTTTTAAATGCCACGACGCTCCTTTCTTCGCCTTTCCCGACAGCGCAGGTTGCGGCTGTTCTTTTTTCTTAATCTTGCTCTGGTGACTGGGCTAATTGCTCACCAAATTTGGTTGTATGTAGCAGAACCCAAATTTGAGTCGGTGCATACCCTTGAGGTGGCGAATATTCGCGAGGTGTTGAAGGAGCGAACCGACTATCGCTTTGCGGTGGTGGGCAATATCAATAACTCGGTGAGCGTGTTTCAAAAGGAGATTGTGCCGCTCATCAATCAGAGCGGCATCGACTTCCTGATTTCCGCTGGGAATGCCGTCAATAGTGGGCAGCAGGAGAGCTACCAGGCGATTTATCAGAGTCTGGAGCAGCTCAATGTCCCTTACTTACTCACCTACGGTGAAAATGAAGATAGCGATTTCGGTAGCTATCTGTTTTACGAATATTTTGGGCCGCACTTTTACTCGTTTGTAGCGGGCAATAGCCACTTTATCTTTCTTGACGGTACCGGCAAGTCCTCTACCTCTTGGCAGCTTGATTGGTTGGAGCGTGAGCTTACGGCCTCAGAAACACAGCATCGGTTTCTATTTGTTGGTTTGCCGCTGCACAACGTAGTGCGCGACGCGCCTCTGTTTGAAGCGGACAATTATCTCAATGATTCTCGCTTAGCCGATGGCATTATGGCGCTGGCAGAGGAACATGACGTTGACACCGTATTTTCCGCCAACTTAACGCTCTTTTCCCAGCAGACGATTAATGGCGTGGATTACGTGACCACCGGAGGCGCGGGAGGCATCCTCATCGATGCCGATAGCAGCTTTCACCACTACGTCATCGTCAATGTAGAGGGTGAGAATGTCGCTATTGCGCCGGTGCGGTTAAATGTGGATAGCCCTGGCTGGTGGCGGATGGTGAGTAGTGTGGCTTCCACGGTGTATGCATTTTTCTACGTTAGCTATACGCGGTTTTTGCTGATTGTGGGTATGTTGACGCTGCTCGCACTGCGCTTATATCGGCTAATTTTCGAAGATCGCGACTACTATCCTGATTTTGATATCGACCCAACGCCTTTCCTGGGTAAATCTCTGCGCGTAGCGATGATCTCTAATAACTACTTTCCTTTTGTATCGGGGGTATCGGTCTCGGTGGATCGCCTGCGCAATGGCTTATGCGATCTAGGCCACACCATCCAACTGTTAGTGCCGCGCTACCGAGAAACGTGGCAGGACGACAGTTCAATAAAACGCATCCCCACGCTAATGGCATTTGGGCAGAAGGGTGAGTTCCGGTTAACCAATCCGTTCAGTGCGCGTTTCCGCCGCTGCCTGCGTGGGTTTAAGCCGGATGTTATTCACGTTCATCATCCCTTTTGGCTCGGCTCCATGGGCCTGTTTATGGGGCGTCGGCTCAAGGTGCCAGTGATCTACACCTATCACACCCGCCTGGAGCACTATGCCCACTTCGTGCCGCTGCCCGGTGCGCTGTTTCGTAATTTGATTTCCCATACCCTGATTAAGCGCTTTTCTAATCGCTGCCAAGGAGTGATTGTGCCGACTTACTCCGCCGAGGAGTATCTGCGCATGATTGGAGTGAAAACACCTTCGCTGGTGCAGCCCACAGGCATTGATGTGGCACGCTTTTCTCACGTTGAGGAGAGTGAGTTGGAAGCGCTGCGCGAGCAATTAACTATCGACCCTGCAAGTAAAATATTGATCAGCGTCTCGCGGATTAGTAAGGAGAAAAACATTGGCTTTATGCTGGAGGCCCTCGCCGAACTTCAGTCACAGGGGCATGATGATCTTCATCTGCTACTGATTGGTGATGGGCCAGACCGGGAGGCGATTCAAAACCAAATCGATACTTTGAAACTGACCTCGCAGGTCACCCTGGTCGGAGCGGTGCCGCCGGAGCGCATGGCGCTTTATTACCATCTAGGCGATATATTTGTGTTTGCTTCGACCTCAGAAACCCAGGGTATGGTGATTCTTGAAGCAATGTCGGCGGGGTTGCCCGTCGTGGCGGTGCGCTCCAGCGGTATCGATGATGTGGTGCGCCAAGGGGGCAATGGGTTCAAAACACCGCAAAATCGTCAGGCCTGGGGGCAAAGGGTGGTTGAGTTAAAAGATAACGCTGAGCGACGCCGGGAGTTGGGTAAGCAGGCCAGCCACTTTGCTGAGGAGTTTGATATTGACAACTTTGCCTCAGCGGTGGCGGGCTTTTACGCCGAAGTGCTGGCCAAATATCACTCGCCTTCGCGGTGAGGCTGTTTTTTTGCCGCTTGGCGGCGGTTAGCATAGCGCTTAAGGCCTATTAACAAGCTAACGCCAGCCACTAGCCCGACAGCCGCTAAGATGATTTCTTTGGTCGAGGCAGCGGTGAACAGTGCGCCTAGCTGGCTGCCCAATAAGATCACCGCTGCCAGCCCCGGTACGATGCCCAGGGTGGAGCCGATCATATAGTCGCGAAACTTAAGGTGAAAAGCGCCCGCCAGCATATTGGTGAGCGTGAACGGGGCGAGTGGCAGCAGGTTAATCACCGTCATGGTGCGAATGCCGCGCTTGGATAAGTAACCCGATAGGCCACGCAGATGACGCCCGCCATAACGCATAAGCGCCTCACGGCCTAACCAGTGGCCTACCCAGTAAGACACAATCGAGGAGGTCAATGTGCCTAGCGTGGCGTACACCAGCCCCCATATCGGGCCAAACAGTAAGCCAGTCACCACCACCAGTAGGCTAAGTGGAAACATCACCAGCAAGGCACTGGCATAAGTGGCCATTACCGCAGCAAACATCCAGGGCGCGGTACGCCACTGGCGAATGTAAGCGATAAACTCGCTAAGGCGCGCCTGGGTGAGTAGGTCGTAGCGCTGCAGTACCTGCCACATGACGCCCAGCAGCACGACGATTACCAGCAGGCCTACGCCCTTACCCAATGTCCGCGACATGCCCACTCCCATCGGCTAAAAAAGCGCTAGCATACGCTAGCCGTCCAATGGGATGAAGGCGCTTTTCCATTAAGTGCAGTTGTTAATCAGCGGTTTATTAGTTGTTGAGCTGGGCTTCAATGACCGGCCAAGCGGGGTCGCCGTCAGTGGTGGTGACGTCTGCCAACATTGCTTCAATGCGTTCTGGGTGGTCGTTGATCCACTGTTCGGCGACGTCGGTAAGATCCTGCTCTTCCTGGCCAAACGCCTGAATCATCCAGCTCTGCTCTTCAGCCGAAAAGGTAAACTGCTCAAAGAACGTCACTACGTTAGGGGTGGCTTCAGCGTAGCCACTGCGCAGCAGCGTCAACACATCGCTTTCACCGTTGTTCTCACCGAACAGATCTTCAGGATCTTCCAGGTAGCGCATGGGCAGTTCAAGGTTCATCCAGTGGGGCGTCCAGCCTACCCAGACAATCGGTTCCTCACGGGAGATGGCATCACGTGCAGCGGAAAGCATGCCCACTTCACTGGTATCGACTACCTGCCAGTCACCTAACCCCCAGGTGTCATTGTCAATGGCATTGTGAAGAATCTCACTGGCAGCAGAGCCTGCGCCGAAGCCATAGATTTCACCCTCGAACTGCTCGCGATTTTCGTCTAAATCAGCAAAACTCTGAATGCCACTCTCATACAGATATTCCGGCACCGCCAGGGTCATTTGCGCACCATCGACGTTATTCGCCACGTCAATCAGTACACCCGACTCCTTGCGGGGATTGAACATCTCACGCTGGGCGGGCAGCCAAGCCCCTAGAAAGGCGTCGATATCGCCGCTTTCGATACCCTGGTAAATCACCTGTAGGCCGATTTCCTGGGTGCTGGTTTCGTAGCCGAGTGGGTTTAATAGCTGTTCGGCGATAGCCGTTTTTACTGTAATGCCGGGCCAGGCGGGCACACCGAAATCGAGGGTTTGGTCGTCGGTGTGAGCCGCCGAGGCAAATAGCGCGGTAGTGGCGAGGGCAATGCCTGAGGCGAGAGGCTTGAGGTGTGTCATAGGATCTCCTTGCTAGGTTTTTGTCTAATAGGTGTTGTTGTTAAACAGTGATATTGAATACCGCTAAACGTTACGGGCCAGCACGCGGAGGCGTGAAGCCAGCATATCGCGGTCTAAATAGGTGCCCTGTAAATGGCGTGCGCCGCTGTTAGGGTCGAACTCGCGCCGTCCGTGGAGTACGCGACGATTATCAAAAGCGACCATTTGACCAGGGCGAAGGGTGAACTCTAGCTGGTGCGCTTCGCTGTGGAACAGCTTCCACAATAGAGCGTAGGCGCTGTACCAGGCGTCCATCTGCTCTACTGGTAGGTGAAGGGCATCGCGAATCCAGTTATTCAGGCGCATCTCAACCAGATTGCCTGCGCTATCCAGAGTGATCACCGGTGCCCGCATTGAAATATCGTGGGTTTCATCCTGAAAGCGAAAATCAATCGGTGTTTCGCTAAGAATCGTCAGCGCTTCTGGAGACTCCTGGCGCAGAGCTTCTACGACCCGAGCGCCATCAGCAAATAACGATTCGCCGCCGCTGGCACCGTTTTGCAGGCAGTAGAGCAACTGAATGTCTGGCGGTTGGCGCCAGTTGGGTAAATCGATATGCAATGGCAACCCTACCGCGGTATAAGCCGCGTTGTTGGGATTGGGTTTGGAGCGCACATCAAAGCGGGCGCCAAAGTTGGTGGCGCGCAGGGGGCCAATACGTTCAGCTAAGCGGCTTACTTCCTCTTCTACCAATGGGCCGTCGGTAATCAGTGCCAGCCCGTCGCGTAGCATGGCGGTTAGCCAGGCTTTCTCGCCTAGAGGGGTTAAAAAATCACTATGGCTGATGTGCTCGGGAGTGAAGTTATCGACCCAAGGCTTAGCGTTGGGTACCGCAGAAGTCAGCTCGGCTTCCGGGCGGCGCTGGTAAAGCCAGCCGCTATGAAAGGCACTGACATGACCATCTTGCCATTGCAGGTGTAAGTGCCCATCTAGCAGAGCAACGCTGGGTGGCTCAGTGATGGGTTCAAGCGGCAGGTAGAGCCTTTCCCGGGTCTGCGGATGCCGGCAGGCCGGGCAGGCGCAGTGGTCGCGCAGCCAGAGCAGGGGCAGAGTGGTTTTTTGACCATCTAGCCACTCAAGGGCAATGCCATTGTGGGCAAGCGTCGCTTGAGTGAGTACCGGGCCCGCTTGATAAGGACTTAATTCGCCCATCTCAGGGGTGTTTGCATGGGGGGGCGTTAAGGTGGTCTCTGCTGTGCTGTTCATTAAAACTCCGATTCGCTCCCTCTGTGGCATTACGTAGGGGTGTGCGTTTGTGCCAACCAGGATGCGGAGTAGCCGCAGCAGTGACAAACGATTAATCTGACCCCTAAGACATCATTTAATTTATAGGTCTCTTTTTCATGAGCCAATTACCGCCATTGTTATGGCTACAAGCCTTTGAATCTGCGGCGCGTACCTTAAGCTTTACCGCTGCAGGCAATGAGCTTGGGGTTACCCAAGCGGCCATCAGCCAGCGCGTCAGGCTGCTGGAAGACCGGGTGGGGCAAAAGCTCTTTGTTCGTCATGCACGCAGCTTAACGCTTACCCCCGCTGGGCAGGCGTGGCTGCCCAGCATTCACGATGCGTTTGTGCGTATTAGTGAGGGCACCCTGGAGGTCTTTGGCAGCACCTCTGAGCAGCCAGTGACGCTGCGTGCCACGCCGGTTATTCAGCAGTCGTGGCTGGCGCCGCGTTTAATTGCCTTCCACCGAGCTCATCCCCAGGTGTCGATTCGTGTAGTAAGTGCTATCTGGCCCGATGACTTTGGCCCCGAAGGGGCGGATATCGAGATTCGCTATGGCAAAGGGGAGTGGACGGGCGTTGAAATGCAGCCGCTAGGCGAAGAGCAACTGCTGCCCGTTTGCTCGCAGGCGTTAGCGGACACGCTTACTGCGCCGAGCGATCTGGCTGGGCATACGCTGCTGCACGCTGTCGGTTTTGGCGTGGGGTGGCCGGGGTGGCTGCAGGAAGCGGGGGTTGCTCACCTGGAAGCGCAGTGCTGGTCGCTCACTTGCGATAACCAGGTGATGACACTGGCGCTTGCTAGCCAGGGCGGTGGCGTTGCGTTAACTCATCGACGCTTAATGGAGCAGCGTAGCGATTTGGTGGCGCCTTTTGAGCTCAGTGTGCCCAGCGATGAGCGCTTCTGGTTGGTTCGCCCTAGCCGGCGCCACGTTAGCGACGAATCCGAGCTGGTATGGCGGGGGCTTTGCGATTCAATGTGATAAGTGGTTATTGCTGTTTTAAAGTCTTTTCACCAATTTCCTTGCCATTTTGGTGCAGCCGTGAAAAATGATGCGCTTTCATTGTTTAAAAAGGCGTGATCTTCATGGACTTTACTCTCCCTCCGTTGCTGACATCGCTGGTGGATCGCGGCAACGGCTTGCTCTGGGGCAGCGTGCTGATTTATCTGCTGATTGGCGCGGGTCTCTATTTTACTGTGATGACACGCGGTATTCAGCTGCGCTATTTCGGCCATATGTTTAAGCTGCTGGGCAGCTCCCGACAATCAAACGGCGGTATCTCTTCGTTTCAAGCGCTCTCAACCAGTCTGGCGGCCCGAGTCGGTACCGGTAACCTGGCGGGTGTCGCGGTGGCTATTTATTTTGGTGGCCCTGGGGCCATTTTCTGGATGTGGATGACCGCAATGGTTGGGATGGCGACCAGTTTTGTGGAGTCCACCCTGGCTCAGGCGTACAAAACAGACCACGGCGACAACACCTTCCGCGGCGGCCCTGCGCGTTATATTGAGCGTGGTTTGGGCTTGCGCTGGCTGGCTGTGCTGTTCTCTATCTGTTTGATCATTGCCTTTGGGTTAGCGTTCAACAGCGTTCAGGCCAACTCTATCGCCCAGGCCATGGAACAGGCGTTCGCCATTCCCACCTGGGCCATGGGGTTAGTTTTGATGGCTGTTGTGGCGCCGATCATCTTCGGCGGTTTGAAGTCGATTGCCAAGGTGGCTGAACTGGTGGTTCCGCTTATGGCGCTGCTCTACTTAATTCTGGCGCTGGTGGTAGTCGGGTTGAATATCAGTGACTTGCCCGCAGCGATCATGACCATTGTGCGCAGTGCATTTGGCTTTGAGCAGGCGGCCGGTGGGGCAGTAGGCTACGCGGTATCCCAGGCGATTATGAACGGCATTCAGCGCGGGCTGTTTTCCAATGAAGCGGGGATGGGCTCAGCGCCCAATGCCGCGGCCACGGCCTCTACGCGGCCAGATCATCCTGCTGCCCAGGGCTTTATTCAGATGCTCGGGGTGTTTCTGGATACCCTAGTGATCTGTACGGCCACGGCGGCGATCATCATTATGGCGGGGCCGGAGCTGATGGCGGGCGATGAGAACAACGGCATTCAGTTGACCCAAATGGCGCTTTCCAGCCATGTGGGCGATTGGGGTGGTATGTTTATCGCGGTGGCGATTCTGCTGTTTGCGTTTACCTCGGTGATTGCCAACTACTCCTACGGCGAGTCAAACATTGAGTACCTGGCCGGGCGCCGCGCCCCGGTTGCCGTGTTTATTTACCGCTTAGCGGTGCTGGCGATGATTATGATTGGTTCGGTGGCAAGCCTGGGGGCGATTTGGAACTTCGCCGACCTCTCTATGGGTATGATGGCTATTATTAACCTGGTCGCTATTCTGCTTCTCTCGCCAGTAGCTTTCGCACTCTTCCGCGACTACGAAGCGCAGTTGAAAGCGGGCAAAGAGCCTGTGTTTGATCCCAGCCTTTTTCCCAAGCTGGTTAATAAAGTCGATCCCAAGGCCTGGCCCAAGAAGTAATCAAGCTTAAGAAAACGAGCTATAGTCATCTAATCCACTGGCTGTGCCCCGCTTCGCATTTTGCGTCGCGGGGCTTTTTATTTTATTGGCCGTCGCATGATTCGATTTAATCGAATATAAGTCGGAAAACGTTGCGCTTTTGCTTATTAGAAAGCGCCGTAGAATAGCTTCCAATCCTTCCGTGTACATTTTGGAGCTTTCAATGACGACTCGTGCCCTGGTAATTACCTCTTCTATTCTGGCTGAAAACGGCCAATCCATTGCGTTGGCTAATCGCTTTATCGAGCAGGCGAGCGCCCGCAACGATGTAAACGTTACTCAGCGTGACGTGGTGAAAACCTCGCTCCCTCACCTGGATATTAGCGAACTGGGGGCTTGGCAGGTGGCGGCCGCAGAGCGTACCGCTGAGCAGCAGGCGTTAGCCGCGCGCTCGGACGAACTGCTGACTGAGCTGCGCACCAATGATGTGCTGGTCATTGCGGTACCGATGTACAACCTGGGTATTCCTTCACAGCTGAAGGCGTGGTTTGACCGTGTTCTGCGTGCCGGTGAAACGTTCCGCTATACCGAAAACGGCCCGCAAGGGTTGGTAGAAGGCAAGCGAGCGATTATTCTGGCAGCGCGGGGTGGTCAGTACGCGGGTACGGAATTTGACAGCCAAACACCACACCTGAAAGCCATGCTGGGGCTGATGGGAATTAAAGAGGTTGACGTGGTCTATGCTGAAGGGCTGAATTTGGGTGAGCAGCAGCGCGAAGCTGCAATAAAAGAAGCTTTCCAAGCGATCGATCAACTGGTTGAGGGGCTTTAAGCACATTCAGAAGTGCCCTCAAGAAATAAAAGGATAGTCACATGGCTCGGCCGGAATTACTCGAACAGATTTACACTATTGTCGATCAAATTCCGCCGGGCCGGGTGACGACCTATGGCCGCATTGCCGCCATGACCGAAGGTGCTACCCCACGCATGGTAGGTTCGGCAATGCGCCACCTGCCGGATGGCCACCAGTTGCCTTGGCATCGCGTGATCGCATCGTCTTTGAAGCTTGCCGATCACGGTGGCGCCGAACGCCAGCATCGTAAGCTACGCGATGAAGGGGTGTTGTTTGATGCCAAAGGCCGAGTGCCCGCGCACCTCGTCTGGCCTGATTAAGCTGCTGTCATTGCGAGGAGCTTGCGACGAAGCAATCTAGGCAGATGTGGCCATAACCCCGAGATTGCTTCGCTTCGCTCGCAATGACATGTGAGGGTGCGTTCGCAATGACATTAGCGGAATCTGACGCGAACACAACCACGCCGCCCAATTTGGGCGGCGTGGTTGTATTTATGAATTGCGTTGGTGAGCCTTCTCGCGATTCACCATTCACCATTCAATCCTCCAAATTAGCACCCGATTTCCACGACCAGTCGCGCCAGCGTAGGTCAAACAGATCCTTGCGGCGGTCTTTAAGGTTGGTCACCGAACCTTCGGCACGTACCACCGTTAGGCGAGTGAGATCCAGATCCGAGAAGAAGATCATCTCGGTATTGGGCGTGGTTTCCGCCAGCACTGCATCGTGGGGGAACGCGAAGTCAGATGGCGAGAACACCGCTGATTGGGCGTACTGGATATCCAGGTTTTCAATCGAAGGCAGGTTGCCGACGCTGCCGCAGAGCACCACGTAGCACTCATTTTCGATCGCCCGCGCTTGACTGCAATGGCGCACGCGCAGGTAACCGTTTTTGGTGTCGGTCCAGAAGGGCACAAACAGAATGTCCATGTCCTGGTCGGCCAGCAGTCGGCCAAGTTCCGGAAACTCCACGTCGTAGCAGATCAGTATGCCCACGCGGCCAGCGTCGGTATCGAACACCTGTAGCTCATCGCCGCCCTCGATCACCCAGTCGCGACGCTCTTGAGGCGTAATATGCAGCTTGGCCTGGCGCTCAACGGTGCCGTCACGGTGGAAGAGGTAGGCGATGTTGTAGAGTCGGTCATCGTCACCCACTTCAATCATCGAGCCGCCGACAATATTGATATTGTAAGAGACCGCCATACGCGACAGTTCAGACTTAAAGCGCTCGGTGAAACCGGCCAAAAAGCGAATCGCGCCCATTTGATCCTGCTGGGCGGCGCGGTCTTGGAGGCCCATCAACGGCGCGTTGAATAGCTCAGGGAAAACGGCAAAGTCACTTTGATAGTCGGAGAGCGCGTCTACGAAGTACTCGATCTGCTGAAGCGCGGCTTCCACCGATGAAAACTCACGCATCTGCCACTGCACCGCACCCACCCGTACTTGGGTCGGTTTGTTGTCGAGCACACTGGCAGCGGGCTCAAACAAAATGTTGTTCCACTCCAACAGGGTGGCGTAACCGCGAGACTGCTCATCTTCAGGCAGGTATTTGCGCAGTAGGCGCTTTACCTGAAAATCGTTGGCCTGCTGGAAAGAGAGAATCGGGTCGTAGATCTCTTTGCGCGAGACTTTATCGATGTATTGGGCAGGCGTGAGTTCATCGGCGTGCTGGTGATACTCAGGAATACGCCCACCGGCTAAAATCGCCCGTAGGTTCATTGAGCGACATAGCTCTTTACGCGCTTCGTAAAGGCGGCGGCCCAGGCGATAACCGCGGTAATCTGGGTGAATCAGTACATCCAGCCCGTACATGGCGTCGCCATCCTCGTCATTGAGGATGATCTCGCGATGGCCAATCAGGTCATCGTACTTATGCGGGTTGGAAAATTCGTCGTAATCCACCTGAACGGTGAGTGCTACGCCCACCAGAAGGCCATCGTCTTCAATGGCGATTTGGCCGTCGGGGAATTCCTGAATTAATTTGTCGATGGTGTGCTTCGGCCATGACCCGCCGATATCGTGATAGACGGCGTCCATCAATGCCTTGAGCTGATCGTAGTCATCACTCATTAGGTTGCGCAGATTAAGATGCAGTTCTTCCAGGGACATATCAGGGCTTCCCAGCGTTAGAAATCGACGGCCATTCTAGCATTATCGGGCGCTGCTCGGCTTATCCGAGGTTAAACCACGTGCTAACGGGCGTGTCAGCGTTTGCGCCATGATGACACCCGCCAGAATCAGCAGCCCACCGGTAAAGTGGAACCCTGCCACTTGTTCACCCAAGAAGGCCATCGCAATCAGTGCGCTAAACAGTGGCATTAGGTTGATGAAAATACTTGATTGATTGGCACCGATCTGGCGAACTGCGCGCATCCACAAAAAGGTGGTGATGATCGAGGCAGGAATGCCCGCGTAGACAATCAGGCCGATATTCTGACTATCAATAGGTGTCATTGGCCCCATCAAATAAGGCGGTAACAAGAACAGCACCGCAAAACAGACTTGGGCGTAAAGCATCACCCAGGGCGGTAAATTCATCGACCAGCGTTTGAGCATCACCCCATATAGCGCGTAGCAAGTGGCTGCTACCACCATCAGCGCATCACCAAGGGCAACCTCTAGCTGTAGCAGCGAGAGCGGATTACCACGCCCTAGCAGAACGGTAACCCCCACGAAGGCCAGCACGCCGCCCACGATGCCACCCAGGGTCGGCGGCTCGCGAAGAATCAGCGCGCTCAGCAGTACCGTTAACAACGGCACCATGGCGGCGAGAATCCCCATGTTGGTAGCGGTCGTCGTTTCTGCCGCCACATAGGCCAGCCCTTGCCATAGGCCCATGCCGAGTAGTCCAAGCAGCGCTAGCTTGGGCCACTGGCGGCGAATTTCGTCGCGGTGGCGTAACGATGCAGGGAGTACAAACGGGGTCATCACCGCAAGGGCAAGCAGCCAGCGTAAAAAAGCGATACTGCTTGGCGCGATGGCGCCTACGCTAAGCTGATTAATGGTCATATTGCCCGACCAGATAAGCACGGTGGCGAGTGGCGGCAAAAAATACATCAAGGGCATAGCAACGGTTCCTTATCGTTAGCCGGGTAATGTGACGCGAATTTGCACACTGGGCAAGGGGGAGAACGGCAAACCTGGCAATATTCAGATAGGTAAAGGTCTGTACGTTGCGGCGAGTATGTCATACGCTTGTTTGAATGCGTTTTAACACTGTTACTAATAATACCAAGGAGTACCGTGATGACCCGTGCGCCCGCCTATCCGCACCTTTTTCGCCCGCTGACCATTGGCCATTTGACGCTGCCCAACCGCGTTTTGATGGGCTCTATGCATACCAATTTGGAAGAGGCGCCCAATGGCTTTGAACGCTTAGCGGCATTTTATGCCGAGCGTGCGCGGGAGGGGGTTAGCCTGATCGTCACCGGCGGTATTGCCCCTAATGCGGAAGGCGCCGTATTCCAGGGCGCCCACGCGCTCGTTGATGAGGCGCAGTTGCCAGAACACCGCCAAGTGGCAGACGCGGTGCATGCTGAGGGCGGTCATCTGTGCATGCAGATTCTTCATGCCGGGCGCTACGCCTACTCGCCGGATTTGGTAGCACCTTCGGCTATCCAGGCGCCGATCAATCCCTTTATGCCTAGAGCACTTTCTAGCGATGAGGTTGAGCAACAAATTGCTGACTACGTTCGCTGCGCAAGCTTAGCCAAACAGGCGGGCTACGATGGCGTTGAGATCATGGGGTCAGAAGGTTATCTGATCAATCAGTTTATCTGTCAGCGTACCAACCAGCGTGACGATGAGTGGGGCGGGGCGTTTGAAAACCGGATGCGTTTTGCCGTTGAGATCGTGCGCCGTGTTCGCGAAGCGGTGGGTGAACGATTTGTGATTATCTTCCGCCTCTCGATGATTGATTTGGTCGAAGAGGGCAGCACCTGGGAAGAGGTCGTCACGCTGGGCCAGGCGATCGAAGCCGCCGGGGCGAACGTGATCAACACTGGTATCGGTTGGCACGAAGCGCGGGTGCCCACCATTGTGACCAGCGTGCCCCGCGCTGCCTTTACCGAGGTGACCCGGCGGATCAAATCAGCACTATCGATTCCGTTGATTACCACCAACCGCATCAATATGCCTGAGGTAGCCGAGCGCGTACTGGCGGCGGGCCACGCGGATATGGTCTCCATGGCGCGGCCTTTCCTGGCAGATCCCGCCTGGATACGCAAAGCCGAAGAGGGGCTGGCAGAAGAGATCAATACCTGTATCGCCTGTAACCAGGCCTGCCTGGATCACACCTTTGCCGGAAAGCTGACCTCCTGTTTGGTCAACCCCCGTGCCTGTCATGAAACCGAACTGGTGATAGAGCCCGCGCAAACCCCTAAACGCGTCGCCGTGGTGGGCGGTGGGCCGGCTGGGTTGGCAACGGCCGTGACAGCTGCTAGCCGCGGACACAACGTGGTGCTGTTCGAACAGCGCAGTGAGCTGGGCGGGCAGTTTAACTACGCGCGTAAGATTCCCGGCAAAGAGGAGTTTAATGAAACCCTGCGCTACTACCGGGTGATGCTGGAGAAATATGCGGTAGAAGTACGTCTAAATACTACGGCAAGCGCAGAAACCCTCGCCGATTTCGATGAGGTGGTCATGGCCACCGGCGTTAAGCCCCGGGAACTCAATCTTCCAGGTCACGACCACGGCAAGGTGCTGAGCTACGCCGAAGCGATTGAATCCCCTGAGCGTGTTGGGCGTAAAATAGCGGTGATTGGCGCGGGAGGTATTGGTTTTGATGTCTCCGAACTGCTGGCCCACCAAGGCCACCCAGCCTTGGACATTGCCGACTGGTGCGACGAGTGGGGCGTTGATTTGGCCGTCGGCGAGCGGGGCGGTTTAAAAGCGCCGACGGCGCCCGTGGTTCCCCGCGAAATTGTCATGCTCCAGCGCAAAACCTCCAAGCCCGGCAAGTACCTGGGGAAAACCACCGGCTGGGTTCACCGCGCATCGCTTAAGCAGCGGGGGGTGAAAACCCTCACCGGCTGCGAATACCTCAAAATCGACGACGAAGGGCTGCATATTCGCCGCGATGGCGTTGACCAAGTACTTGCCGTGGATAGCGTGGTGGTATGCGCCGGGCAGGAGTCAGTGCGTGATCTGCTGGCGCCGCTGGAGCGTTCGCGGGCGGCGGTACATATAATCGGCGGCGCGGATGAAGCCAGCGAGCTGGATGCCAAGCGGGCAATTGAGCAGGGCACTCGATTGGCCGCTAGCCTATAGGCTGGATAGAGTAAATTTCATAAATCCCCATTCACCATGTTCGAGGGCAGGTTGAAGCGAGGGTCTTTCGCCATGGCCGGAAAATGTTCCTGACAATTCCGGCATTTCCGCCATCCATGGCGGTCAGATGGCGAAAGTAGCGTCCATGGACGGATTCACAGCGCCCTCGCGGAAACCTGCCCTCGGCCACCGACGTGTCCCGAGATAGTTCTGTGTAGGTGAGTTGAGCGGGTGACGTTAGCCCATAAATGGCGATAGACTAAATGACTAATCTAGTTATTAAGAATAGCTAGATATTAAAGGCGCGAGTGGCACCCAGCTCGCGCCGTTCGATTGCCAGATAAAAGGACTGTCGTCATGACCTCGGAGTGTAGCCCGCGTTTTTTAGCCAGTGATAACACCTCCGGTATCTGCCCGGAGGCGATGGAATATCTACTAGAAGCCAATCGTTGCGATGACTTGGCCTACGGTAACGATCTCTGGACAGCCCGTGCCGCGGATCGCTTTCGCGAGATGTTTGACTACGACTGTGATGTCTTCTTCGTTTTCAACGGCACCGCCGCTAACTCCCTGGCACTCTCTGCAATGGGACGCAGCTACCACAGCGTTATTTGCCACGAGCTGGCGCATATCGAAACCGACGAGTGCGGCGGTCCAGAGTTCTTCTCTAACGGAGCGAAGCTGCTGACCTCTCCGGGTGCCAATGGCAAGCTAACTCCGGAAGGCATTGAGGCGCTGGTCACCAAGCGCAGCGATATTCACTACCCAAAACCTAAAGTGGTATCGCTCACGCAAGCCACCGAAGTGGGCACGCTCTACTCACGGGAAGAGCTCATGGCTATTCGCGCCATTGCTGATAAACATGACTTGCGCCTGCACATGGACGGCGCCCGCTTTGCCAACGCTTGCGCCAGCCTAAATGCCACTCCGGCAGAAATTACCTGGCAGGTGGGAGTGGATGCGCTGTGTTTTTCGGGTACCAAAAACGGCTTAGCGTTTGGCGAAGCGATTCTATTTTTTAACCGCGAATTAGCTGAGGATTTTTCCTACCGCTGCAAGCAGGCAGGGCAGTTGGCTTCCAAGATGCGCTTTGTCTCAGCACCCTGGTTAGGGCTACTAGAAAGCGGTGCCTGGTTAACTAACGCACAGCACGCCAACGAGATGGCGCGCTACCTATCGGAAGGGCTGCAAGCGCTACCCGGCGTATCGCTCATGTTCCCTACCCAAGCCAATAGCGTGTTCGTTGAATTGCCGCCCCACGCTATTGAAGCGTTGAAAGCTAAAGGCTGGACCTTCTATACCTTTATTGGCGCAGGTGGCGCGCGTTTTGTATGTGCGTGGAACACCACCGTTGAATTGCTGGATGGTCTATTGGCCGATATTAGCGCGGTACTTGAGCGTTAAAGCCGTCAGTTACTCTCTTTTTTGCCGCTGTTGGGCGCTTTTGACCTAGTGATGTCGCTGCCTAAAGCAGCGACATCACTGCTTTAGCGCTTTGCGTTTATTTGAGATGCTTGGACTAACGCAACTATTCGTCTGAATAATTCTCTTATCTATATCGCTGCTGCGTTGAAGGTTTTAGTCATCACTTTTTGCTAATGCTGACTACGCTAAAAAAGCGACACCTCGTTTGGCACGCCGTTGCGTAACATTTGGCTTGACGGTGACTGCCTGGGGATGGGCCACAGGAGAGTTTCATGAGCATCTTTGATCACGTTCAAGACCGTTTTTCCCGCGTTCAGCAAGAGGACATGAGCCTGGAGGAGTACCTGGCGCTTTGTCGCCGTGATCCGAAGGTTTATGCCAGCGCCGCCGAGCGCATGCTGGAAGCCGTAGGCGAGCCTGAAGTGATCGACACGGCGAAAGACCCGCGTCTATCACGTATTTTTTCCAATAAAGTGATTCGTCGCTATCCAGCCTTTGCCGAGTTTCACGGTATGGAGGAGGCCATTGAGCAAATCGTCTCCTACTTCCGCCATGCGGCTCAAGGGCTTGAAGAGCGCAAACAGATTCTCTATCTGCTTGGCCCTGTGGGCGGCGGTAAGTCGTCGCTGGCAGAGCGTCTTAAGCTGCTGATGGAGCGGATTCCGTTCTATGCCATTAAAGGCTCGCCGGTCTACGAGTCGCCGCTTGGCTTGTTCTCACCCGAAGAGGACGGCGAACTGCTCGAGAAAGAGTACGGTATCCCACAGCGCTATTTGCGCAGCGTAATGTCGCCCTGGGCGGCAAAACGGCTGAATGAGTACGGCGGCGATATCTCCCAGTTCCGGGTAGTGCGTTTGTACCCATCACGGCTTAACCAGATCGCTATTTCCAAAACCGAGCCAGGGGATGAGAACAACCAGGATATCTCGTCGCTGGTGGGTAAAGTCGATATTCGCCAATTGGAGCTTTACTCCCAGGATGATCCGGATGCCTACAGCTTCTCCGGCGGTTTATGCCGTGCTAACCAGGGGCTGATGGAGTTTGTGGAGATGTTCAAAGCGCCGATCAAGGTGCTGCATCCACTGCTTACCGCGACGCAAGAGGGTAACTACAACCCCACCGAAGGCATGGGGGCGATTCCCTTTGATGGCGTGATTCTGGCCCACTCCAACGAGTCGGAATGGCAGGCGTTTCGCAATAACCGCAACAACGAAGCGTTCCTTGACCGGGTTTATATCGTCAAGGTGCCTTATTGTTTGCGGGTTACCGAAGAGATCAAGATCTATCAAAAACTGCTCGAAGACTCCTCGCTTAACGCCGCGCCCTGCGCACCGGACACGCTGCGCATGCTGGCCCAGTTCTCGGTACTGTCACGGCTAAAAGCGCCGGAAAACTCCAATATTTACTCGAAAATGCGCGTTTACGACGGTGAAAATCTGAAAGACACCGACCCTCGCGCCAAGTCGATTCAGGAGTACCGCGACGCCGCAGGCGTTGACGAGGGTATGCAGGGGCTTTCCACCCGCTTTGCATTCAAGATTCTTTCTAAGGTATTTAACTTCGACAGCACCGAGGTGGCCGCTAACCCAGTCCATTTACTTTATGTGCTTGAGCAGGCGTTGGAGCGTGAGCAGCTGCCATCGGAAGTGTTTGAGCGCTACTTGGGCTTTATCAAAGAGTATATGGCGCCTCGTTACGTGGACTTTATTGGTAAGGAGATCCAGACCGCTTACCTCGAATCCTATAGCGAGTATGGCCAGAATATCTTTGACCGCTACGTAACCTACGCAGATTTCTGGATTCAGGATCAGGAGTACCGCGATCACGAAACCGGCGAGTTGCTAGACCGCCAGGCGCTCAACGAAGAGCTGGAGAAAATTGAAAAACCTGCGGGTATCTCGAATCCCAAAGACTTCCGCCACGAGGTGGTCAATTTTGTGCTGCGGGCGCGGGCGCAAAACAATGGTATGAACCCGAGCTGGCAGTCCTATGAAAAGCTCAAGGGCGTTATCGAGCACAAAATGTTCGCCAATACCGAAGAGCTGTTGCCGGTTATTTCGTTCAATGCCAAGGCTTCTCGCTCGGATCAGAAAAAGCACGAAGACTTTGTGGCGCGGATGGTCGATCGCGGCTACACCGAAAAACAGGTGCGGTTGCTATCCGAGTGGTATCTGCGCGTGCGCAAGTCCCAGTAATGGATGGTGTGCTTAAGATGAGCGTTTAAGGAGGTCGTATGACCTACTTTATTGATCGAAGGCCGAACGCGAAACATAAAAGCGCGGTGAACCGGCAGCGCTTTTTGGAGCGCTACCGTAAGCATATCAAGCGCTCGGTTGAAGAGGCCGTTAACCGCCGCTCGATTACGGATATGGAGCGTGGTGAGAACGTTTCGATACCGGCAAAGGATATCTCCGAACCGGTCTTCCAGCATGGCCCGGGTGGGGCGCGTAATATCGTTTCACCCGGTAATAAAGAGTTTATCGCCGGTGATAAAATCCGCCGCCCCAGTGGGCAGGGGGGCGGTGGTGGCGCAGGCGAGGGCGGCCCCTCTAATCAGGGTGAAGGCGTCGATGAGTTCGCTTTTACGCTGAGCCGCGAAGAGTTTTTGGAGTTTGTTTTTGACGGTTTAGAGCTGCCCCATTTGCAGCGCAAACCGTTGAAATCGCTTGAAGAGGTCAAAATGGTGCGGGCGGGGCTCTCCCGGGACGGTGTGCCGTCGCGGATTAGCATTACCCGCTCTATGCGCGAAGCCTATGCTCGGCGCATTGCTATGCGCGCGCCGATTAAACGGGCGTTAAGAGAGGCGATTGATGCCCTGGAGGCCGAAGAACGCAAGGACACGGTGCTGCGTAATCCCACCCGCATTGCCGAGCTGAAAGCCGAAATTGAGCGCCTGGAGAAGCGCATCGCGGGCGTACCGTTTATTGACACCTACGACCTGCGCTACCACCAACTAAGTGCACAGCCTCAGCCTTCCAATCAAGCGGTGATGTTTTGCGTTATGGATGTCTCCGGCTCGATGACCCAAAACCACAAAGACATCGCCAAGCGGTTTTTCCTGCTGCTCTATCTGTTCTTGGAGAAGCACTACGAGAAGGTCGAGTTGGTTTTTGTGCGCCACCATACGGCTGCTCGGGAAGTCAGTGAAGAGGAGTTTTTCTACTCGCGGGAAACCGGCGGTACGATTGTTTCCAGTGCGCTGAACCTGGTGAATAAAATCATCGAAAAGCGCTATCCCGTTGGCCAATGGAATCTGTATGTGGCCCAGGCGTCCGATGGTGATAACTGGGATGATGACTCGAATATTTGCCGCGATTTACTGGTCAAACAGTTGATGCCGCAGCTGCAATACTACGCCTACGTTGAGATCACGCCCCATGACCATCAGTCACTGTGGCATGAGTACGAAAGTGTGGTGAAAGAGTTCCCCGAGCGCTTTGCCATGCGCCAAATTGTGGAGGCGGGCGATATTTATCCGGTCTTTCGTGAACTGTTTAAGCGCCGCTTAAGCCAGTCCTAGTGACCTTGTATACAGGTTAGTGACCGCGTGTAGAGGAGGGGGCTATGAGTGCGACCCGCAAGCGTAAGCCGATTGCCACCGGCTCCGATTGGAACTTCAGTGTACTGGAGCGTTTTGATGCGGAGCTGGCCAGGCTCGCTGATGAGTATCGGCTAGATACCTATCCTAATCAGATAGAAGTCATCACTACCGAGCAGATGATGGATGCCTATGCGAGTGTAGGCATGCCGGTGGGCTATCACCACTGGTCGTTCGGCAAGCAGTTTCTAGCCGTCGAGCAGGCGTACAAGCGTGGCCAGATGGGCTTAGCCTATGAACTGGTGATCAATTCCGACCCCTGCATCGCTTATTTAATGGAGGAGAATACGCTGATGATGCAGGTGTTGGTGATGGCTCACGCCTGCTACGGCCACAACTCCTTTTTTAAGGGGAACTACCTGTTTCGCACCTGGACCGATGCCTCTTCAATTGTTGATTACCTGGTGTTTGCGCGTAAATATATCGCCAAGTGTGAAGAACGCCACGGCGTGCAGGCCGTTGAGCAGTTACTGGATGCTTGCCATGCGCTACAAAACTATGGGGTCGACCGTTACAAGCGGCCCTCGCCGATCTCTGCCGAGGAAGAAGCGAAGCGCCAGGAGGAGCGTGAAAGCTACCTGCAAACCCAGGTGAATATGCTCTGGCGTACCATTCCTGAGGCACCTATCAGCGATTCACCGCTGTCAACGGGGGGCCTGCATGCTGACGATGACCCATTGGGCTTGCACAGCGGCGGCCACTATCCTCCGGAACCTCAAGAGAACCTGCTCTACTTTATTGAAAAAAATGCGCCGCTGCTGGCGCCCTGGCAGCGTGAAATCGTGCGGATTGTGCGCAAGTTGGCGCAGTATTTTTATCCTCAGCGGCAGACCCAGGTAATGAATGAGGGCTGGGCGTGCTTTTGGCACTACACGCTGATGAACCGGCTCTACGACGATGGCAATGTCGATGAGGGATTAATGCTGGAGTTTCTGCAGTCTCACGCGGCGGTCATTAACCAGCCAGCGTTTGATAATCCTCACTTCAGTGGGATTAACCCCTATGCTCTTGGCTTCGCAATCTTTATGGATATTAAGCGGATCTGCGACGCACCCACCGATGAGGATCGCGAGTGGTTCCCTGATATTGCAGGCACTCCGTGGCGGGAAACGCTGGAGTTTGCGATGCGCAACTTCAAGGATGAGTCGTTTATTCAGCAGTTTTTATCACCGAAGGTGATGCGTGACCATAAGCTGTTTTTGGTGGTGGATGACGATCAGGTGGAGACCCTTGAAGTCGCAGCGATTCATAACGAACAGGGCTACCGCCAGGTTCGGGAAGCGCTTGCCACTCAGTACGCGCTCTCTGTCCGCGAACCCAATATTCAAGTGGTTGAAGCGGCCATTCGTGGGGATCGCTCGCTAACACTCCATCACGTGCAGGATAGTCGCCGCCCATTAGGCCGCAGTGTTTATCCGGTGATTCGCCATCTACAGCAGCTATGGGGCTTCCCTGTTCATCTTGTCTCTTTGGAAGAAGGACGGGTAACGCGGCGTTTTCATTGGCCGGTAGAGGATGAAAGCCCGGCTTCTTAGCTGCTAGCGTGTCTTAAACAAAACTACCCCGCCCAAATGGCGGGGTAGAGGTGCTTATACGGCTATCAAGTTTTAAATGCTTAAGCTTGGGCAGTCCAGGATTGGCACCAGCCAGCGGGTGCTACGCTATTCTCTGGAAATAGCTGGCAACCCTCAGTGTCTGCATTAAAGAACATGCAGTTATCGCAGCGTTCGCCCTCTTCATAAGCGGGATGATCGCTGGCTTCACTGGCGTCTTCTACATAGTTAAGCGCTTGGGCGTTGCTTGCGGAAGGATCAAGGCGCGGCAGCTCTTGGGCGAAAGCAGTTTTAGAAAGAATGCCAGCTCCCAGTGGAAGGGCTGCAAGACCCAACATGCTGTTGCGCATAAAGTCACGACGGCTCTTATTAGCCATGATTTCTCCTTATCGTCACGGTCTGACGTTTGGTCACGTTGTTGGGTGGTTATCCACCTCTTTGTGCTCCGCGTAGTCTTATAAGCCGGAGCTCTCTGCTACATCTTTCAATCAGTTGTATTTTCGACCTACTATTTTTTTCAACCTACTACAATTTAGGCCAGCCGTTTTCAACCCTATTCTTAAACTACATGCTAGCGGATGTATAAGGGTTGTGCGAATAGTGCTGCTGGAATAGCGACAATTGGTCACGCTGTCGCCGGGTGCTGCGCTCGCTTCCTTGTCGCTGCTATACTCTGCCCAGCTTTGACACTACTTTTATGACCATTTTCTCTTAAGGGGCGCGCCATGCAAAACGCAGTCATTTTAATCAATACCGATAAAGGCCAGGTCAAGGCCGTGGCCGAGCGCTTGGCCGATGTAGAGGGCATTAGCGAGGTGTACTCCACCTGCGGCCGCTACGACTTAGTGGCCATTGCTCGCACCCGTGATTTTGAAAGCTTGGCTGAATTGGTGACTGAGCGCCTGAACGCCGTAGAAGGTATCAGCGATACAGAAACCCTGAATGCCATGCAGGTTCACTCCCGCCACGATCTTGAAACCATGTTCTCTTTGGGTTGGTAGCCCTTTATTATTTGGTTACACACAAAGCGTTCACGAACGCAGTGAAAATGAAAAAGCGCTAATGTAAGCATTTAACAAGGGGAAAGTCTGTTGGGAACATCGCTTTTGAGCTGGCGTCGACAGGGGCGACGCCTGGGCATTGCTGTGCTTTTTGTGGTAGTTGGCACAGGGCTGTGGGAGTTTCAGGAGCGCCAGCATAAAGATGCTTACACCTGGATGGGGGTGCCAACGTGGGAGGAGTTTCGCCCCACTACGATGCACCGAGTGCTGCGCAATGATGGCTACTTGGTAGGCTGGTCCGATGTGCGGGTCAATCCGCTATGGGTAAGTTATCAGGTTGAAGCAGTAGACGACTCGAGCATCGGCCCAAGGCCAAATTTTCAAGCCGATTGGCGCACGCTATGGCCGGTAGGCACCGACAGCTACGCCGGTAGCGGTTACGACCGAGGCCATTTAGCACCAAACTACGCCATTGCAGCGGTGCATGGGCGCAGCGCTCAGGTCGATACCTTCCTAATGAGCAATATGTCTCCGCAACGGCCCAATCTGAACCGACAGCTCTGGCAGCGGTTAGAAGAAGCGGTGATGGATCACTTTGCGCCACGCTTTGACAGGTTGCAGGTGATTACCGGCCCCATTTACCCAGAACACTTTATGGATAACGTGTTCAACCGGGTGGGGCTGGTCGAAGTGCCTTCGGCTTTTTACAAGATCATAGTGGCGCCCCACAGCGAGGCACCATTGGCGTTGGCGTTCATCATGCCACAAGACGTTCGGGGAAATGAGCCGCTGGATGACTATTTGGTGACCATTGATGAGATTGAGGCACGCACAGGGCTTAACTTCTTCCCAGAGTTAGCAACGGAAGTAGAGTCTGTATTGGAAGGGGAGTTGCGTACACAGGGGTGGGCACTTGACGAGGTGGCAAGGCGCCCGGGGCGGTATCAATAGCCGTTTAAGTACATAGTGGCTGGCATGCCTGGGATTTAGCTTGTATCCAACACCCAATGGCGGAAGGCGCGCATGGGCTCTGTCAGGTGTCGGTGCTGTGGCGTCAAAAGCGATAGTTTTCCCCTGCTGGGTATGCTGAGTGGCAGTGCCTGAACAAGGTTCCCTTGTCGAAGTTCGGCATCTAAAAGCCGCATCCAGCCTAAAGTCACTCCCTGGCCAGCCAAAGTAGCATTCATCAGTAGTTGGAAGCTGTTGGCGCGCAGCGTATGCAGCGGGGTCTGCCACTTCAGGCCAAGTTCACGGAACCATATTTCCCAGCTTAGCCAGTCATGGTAATGGTCTTCCACCACCATAAGCGTGTGATTCGTAGGCAGTTGCTCAGGTTCAATGCCATTGCCATGGCGTTCCAGGTAAATGGGGCTACAAACGGCGGCTACCATTTCATGGTCAAAAATAGCATCTGCTAAAAGACCTGGAGGATCGACTTCATTGGGTACATGGTAATAAATACCCAGGTCAAACTCCGCCAGATCAAGGCGGTGTGGATCTTCTACCGTCAATATGCGAATTTCGATATTAGGGTAAGCGCGCTGAAAGTCGGGCAACTGGCGTGCCAACCAGATCGAAGCAATGGTCGGGCTTGAGGCGAGGGTCAGCTGTCTGTCATCTCCGCGGCGCCTCAGGCGTGCAGTTTCATCGCCCAGATCGCGCAATAGTCGTTGCACAATACGAAAGTATCGCTCGCCGGTTGGGGTGAGTCGCAGTCCTTCAGGATGGCGTTCAAAAAGAAGCCGCCCTAGGTCATGCTCAAGGCGCTTGATCTGTCGGCTCACGGCGCTTTGCGAAAGATTTAGCTCGTTTCCCGCCTGCGTAAAACTGCAGTATCGTGCGGCAACTTCAAAGGCGCGCAGGCAAGATAGCGGCGGTAAAGCATCACGCATGAATCAAGCCTTAAAACAGGGAGTCAGTGATTTCAAGCATACCACTGCCGAGCGGCGGCTGCTGCCCGGCCGGGTTGCAGAGGCTAGACGGCCGTACGAGGAATCTCTCGCTGCCACGATTTATCGCTCACCAGCTTATCGTCTTCATAAGCGTGCTGTTCGGCATTCAGGTAAAACATGTGTTCATCGCAGCGCAGGTGATAGCGGCTAAATACGGTGACGGCAAAGCTGTTTTTTTCTCCTTCACGGCGAGCGCGGTACACCCACTCGATATCTGCACGTGTCCGGGTAGCATCGTCAGGATGACTGGTATAAGTCTCCTTGGCGTACTGTTCAACCTGCAAGCCGTGTTCAAGAAACTGAATATCTCCCATGTCATCTTCAATGATGACGCTGACTTCGCCGCTGCCCACATCTTCGCTGATCGTGCGCTTGGGATGGCCGGTACGCAGTGTCTTCACAGGGCAGGGAGGGGCGCTTTCTGGCGGCTCGAAAGGCATGGAAATATAGGGCGCTTTGGATCGCGGTAGCTCTAGGCTAGGCGTACCTGCCTTGAGGGTCAGATCTGCGCGCTTTTTAGGCGACCACACTAATGGGAAGCTGGCGCTGGAGAGAGCAACCCTCAAACGGTGGCCTTTGGGCAACCGATAGCCAATAAGGTCCATGGCAAGCCTTACCTGCATGGGGTCACCAGGTATGGGAGGGGTAACTGTGCCCGCGTCGTCGCGCAAGTTTAGGTTAAGTGTCCCGTAGGTGATCAAGGCACTTTCACCGCTAGGTGATACGTCGCATAGGCGTGCGTGCAGTTGGCCGCACGCCTCGCTACTTGCCAGCGTCAGTGAAACGCAAGGCTGCCCCAGGATATCGAGCCCATGTGCATAAGGTTCGGAGTCAAATGTCAGTGACAGCGCATCGTCTCGGCGCTGGTCGGGTGGGAAGTCGGCTCCAAACCAGAGCGGAATGTACTCTCCCTGCAGTGCGCCAGTAGTAAGTGGCGATGCAATCAGTTGATCCTGGCTGAGGCGGGTGCTGGGTAAAAGGCCATGGTCACCCATGGTTAGGGTAATGGATTCACTCTCGTCGTCCGGGACTGGCCAGCCATGAGTGCGAACCCACTGTCCCGGCCGCTCCTTATACTTTGGAGCGGGCGGAACGCCATCCTGAAGGTAAAAGGTGCAGGTAGGTTCGTCCATTACGCCGGTCTCAATACCTTTGAGCCAGTAATCCCACCAGCGCAGCGCTTCTTGCAGAAAGCCAATCGCCGGATCAGGCAGTGCAAAGTGTGGATACTTGTGCATCCAAGGGCCCAGTAGCGCTTTTTTCGGGCATTGAAGATGCTCCATCATTCTAGGGATCGTATTGATATAGGAGTCGCCCCAGCCGCTTATCATGTAAACGGCCGCTTCGATGTCGGCATACTCCTCGCAGATAGAGCCATGCTTCCAATACTCATCACGATGCTGGTGAGAGAGCCAAGTTTCAGCTAGCAGCGGCATATTATCGAGGCGAGACATCCACATATCGCGCCATTTGTCGCCAACCAGTGCGGGGTCTGGCACCGCCGCAGAAAAACTTAGCATAGTGGCCGCCCAGCCTAGGTTCTCCAGCAACATATTGCCGCCCTTGTAATGAATATCATCAGCGTAGCGGTCATCGGTTGAGCAGAGCGTGATGATGGCTTTGAGCGGTTCGGGGCGCAGGGCGGCTACTTGCAGGCTGTTAAAACCACCCCAGGATATTCCCATCATGCCGAGCTGGCCGTTACACCAAGGCTGGCTGGCAATCCACTCGATCACTTCAAGGGCATCTGCCTGCTCTTGAGGGGCGTACTCATCTTCCATCAGGCCATCTGATTCGCCGTTTCCACGCATGTCTACTCGAACGCAGGCATAGCCGTGGCCAGCGAAGTAGGGATGGGTTAGTTCATCGCGAATTGCGGTGCCATCGCGTTTTCGGTAAGGGAGATATTCCAGGATGGCTGGAACGGGGTGTGCTTCAGCATCAACCGGTAACCAGATGCGTGCAGCTAAGCGTGTGCCGTCAGCCAGTGGGATCCAAATGTTGTCTATTTCGCGGGTGCGATGCGGAAAATCCTGCTTGATAATCATGAGTCACGCTTGTTGCTGGTGAGTGTTGGAACACGACTAAGTTGGTCCGGATTTTTTAGCCAGACCCAAAGCGAGCCGGTTGCTATCAGCACGATGAAAAGTGCAGGAAGTCCGCCCAGGTTAGACAGCATCTTGACGCCATCAATGCCGACAAAACTCACCATCACCCAGGCGACGATACCGACAATCACCCCCCAGGTTACTTTCATGGTAATACCTGCATTGAGGTCTGAATCAGCTGTCAGCCCACGGGTGCAGAGATTGCCAATGGCATCGGTTTGAGAGTCGGCAGCCGTCACATAAGAGATATACGCAATGAACAGCAGTACTGGTATCCATAGCCCTGAAAGGGGTAGCTGCTGGAACAGCTCATAAAGAACGTTTTCCACCCCGCGGTCATTGAGGATGGTGTAAAGATCGACCCCGGTGTGGGCTTGATAGTAAAGCGCAGTTCCAGAAAAGATTAGAATCCAGACGCTGGCGAATAGTGCGGGGTAGAGTAGGTTGACGCGAAGAAACTCTC
The DNA here is from genome assembly GCF_005937175.1 of Halomonas sp. ATBC28. Lineage (NCBI taxonomy): Bacteria > Pseudomonadati > Pseudomonadota > Gammaproteobacteria > Oceanospirillales > Halomonadaceae > Halomonas > Halomonas sp. ATBC28. Next base: position 46,092 of record NZ_VCQL01000010.1, read on the forward strand.
GCACGGTGTAGCCGCAGGATATCTTACCGAGAAACAGGGCGGCGACGGGAGCCCAGGAGAACCAAACGGCCCAATAAAATATTGACCACCATTGTGGCCACTGATCTTCCCCCGCCGTGCCGGTAAACAGACTCTTAGTGAAAAAGTTATCGATGAACACACCAAACGACTCTACCCCGAGAGCCAGACTGAAAATGGTGGGGCCTGCGATGAAAGCGAACACACCCAGAATAAGCAGCAGGACAGCATTAAGTGATGAAAATCGAGCAATGCCTTTTTGCAGCCCGCTGGCGGCAGAAAGAACGAACGTGGTCACGATAATGGCAACGATAACGCCAAGCCGAAGAGGGCTGGTTTCGCCACCCATGTATTGGCCTACGCCACCCGAAAGTGTCAGGGCGCCGGTGCCCAGCGAAGAAGCCATGCCGGCTACCAGGGCGTAGAGAGAAACCGCATCAATAAGTCCTGCAAAGCGTCTGATTCCTGGGCCGAAAAGCGGCTCCAACATGCTGGAAATAGAGAAGCGAAGACGCAGGTTGTAAAACGCTAGGGCAAAGATCAATGCAGGTACGGCATAAATAGCGTAAGGCGTGAACGTCCAATGTAAAAACATGGTCGACATCGCAAACACCATGGCATCGCTTGAACCAGCTTCCAGCCCACTTAAGCTGGGAGGGCTCATGAAATGATAAAGCGGTTCGGCGGTGGTCCAAAATAGAACGCCGACGGCCAAGGTGGTGCAAAGGGTGATCGAGAACCAGCGTAAAGGTGATAAAAGAGGCTTTGCGGAAGAACCCCCAATACGAACATGGCCGATTGGAGAGAAATAAACGATAACCGCCATAACGAGAAGGTAAAGGCTACCTAGACTGAACAGCCATGAAAAATTATTCAGGATTGCTTCATTTAGTACACTCGCAACGGCTAGAAAGGCCTCTAAATTGATATAGCTGGCAATGACTGCAGCAAATAGAACAAGAAATGTTGGCCAGAAGACCAACGGTCGCAGCGATTTCATCGGCATACCGTTTTCCCTTTATCGTTATTGCTATGCATGAATTTCATGGCATAACAACCTAACGCCATTCCAGTCCTGACATAAAGCGAAGACTCGGAATGGGGGTATGCGCTGAATGCATGGGCCGCCGATGGATTAGCAGGTCATTAAAGACAGCAAACGCTTGGAGTTAAAATCTAAGATATGCGCGATCAGGAAGCCAGGATTTGAGGCGACTTAAATCCGGTGGAGATAAAGGGATGTATAGGGGATAAAAAAGGGGGGTAGTGAGAGTGGCAGAAAATCTGAAGATACTATGATGATGCGGACACGGCCCATGTAAGTCATGGTGCCCAGGAGAGGACTTGAACCTCCACGTCCATACGGACACTAGCACCTGAAGCTAGCGCGTCTACCAATTCCGCCACCTGGGCGCATCATCTAACGCTTGGATTAACTACTTACTGTTTGTGTTCGTATGGTGCCCAGGAGAGGACTTGAACCTCCACGTCCATACAGACACTAGCACCTGAAGCTAGCGCGTCTACCAATTCCGCCACCTGGGCGAACACAAACCTTGCCTTGCTTAACACCGTACTGCTCATACCAATAGATAGCATAAAAGCAGTTTGGTGCCCAGAAGAGGACTTGAACCTCCACGTCCATACGGACACTAGCACCTGAAGCTAGCGCGTCTACCAATTCCGCCATCTGGGCAAGTGGCGCGTATAATACCGGGGTGATGGTTAAATGCAAGACCCCTAACGTGCTTTTTATAACGCAAATTGTATAAACAACGTCTAAGACGGTTGGGTGATTGAACGTGCAGCGCTATACTGCGCCTATGACTAAACAAAACCCTATTCATTTCAGCCTATCAAGCGTTGAAATATCCAGCCCGCAACGCAACGCGTTTGCGCCTTTTTTATGCCTCTCGCAAATGACGCCTTCAAGGATGTTGATCGCATGAAGTATTGGACGTTAAGTGATGATCCGCACGCCGAGCGCGAGGCGCATAAATATGGCAACCCAGCGCCAAGCCGGGAGTATTTGCTTGCAGCCTTAGAAAGCTATGGCAAGCCGATCACCCACGAAAATATGAGCCGCATGCTGGGGCTGGAAGACGAAGAACTTATAGAAGCCGTCAGGCGCCGCTTGGCGGCGATGGAACGCGACGGTCAGGTGCTGCGTGACCGTCGTGGCGCCTATGCGCTGATCGACAAGCTCGATCTAATCAAAGGTAAAGTCCTTGGTCATCGAGACGGATTTGGCTTTTTACTTCGCGATGATGGCAAAAAGCCAGACTTGGTATTGCCCCCGCGCCAAATGCGCCGCGTTTTTCACGGTGACCACGTGCTGGCGCGCATTAGCGGACGCGATCGCCGTGGTCGTGATGAGGCGACCATTGCCGATGTGATTGCACGCAACACGCAAACTATCGTCGGCGTTTACCGTAGTAATACTCCTGAGTTTGGCATTCTAATACCGGAAAATCCGCGTATTACTCAGGAAGTGATTATTCCTCATAGTGCCTGCGGTGGCGCTAAAGATGGTCAGGTGATCTCGGCCAAAATCGTTCAGCAGCCGGCCACCCGTGTACAGCCGGTGGGTGAAGTGATCGAAGTGCTGGGTGAGCGTATGGACCCCGGTATGGAAATTGATATTGCGATTCGCAGTTACGATATTCCTGCAGAATTCCCGCCTGAAGTGCTTGATCAGACCGCCGGTATTTCGGCAGAAGTGTTAGAAGGGGATAAGCAACACCGCGTTGATTTGCGTGATGTACCGCTGGTTACCATCGACGATGAGTCTGCCAAAGACTTTGATGACGCCGTGTGTGCTTGGAAAACCAAATCCGGCAGTTGGAAGCTGCTCGTCGCCATCGCGGATGTTTCCCACTATGTACGCCCCGGTACGGCTCTTGACGATGAGGCGCGGACTCGGGGCAACTCGGTTTATTTCCCCGGTCAAGTGGTGCCCATGCTGCCGGAGCTGCTCTCCAACGGGCTCTGTTCGCTTAACCCTCATGTGGATCGCTTGGTCATGGTTTGCGAGATGAATATCTCGCAAACCGGCGCGATTAGCCGCTACCGCTTCTACGAAGCTGTGATGAACTCCCATGCTCGCCTGACCTATAACAAGGTGGCCGCCATTCTTGATGAGGAGAGCGAAGAGGGTGAAGCGCTTCGGGCAGAACACAGCGAGCTTGTTAAGCCGCTGAAAAATCTGGAAGAGCTTTACTATTTGTTACGAGAAGCGCGTGTTGAGCGTGGCGCAATTGATTTTGATACTACTGAAACGGCGATCATCTTCAACGACGAGCGCAAAATCGAAAAAATCGTTCCACGTAGCCGTAACAATGCTCATAAGCTTATTGAAGAGTGCATGCTGGCGGCCAACGTGGCGACTGCTCGCTTTCTGGATAAACATGATTTGCCTGCGCTCTACCGAATTCATGAGCGGCCAACGCCAGAACGCCTAGACAAGCTGCGCCTCTTCTTAAACGAGCTGGGGCTTTCTGTTGGCGGTGGTGATATGCCGACGCCACAGGATTATCAGGCGCTGCGTGAGGCGATTGCTGATCGCCCTGACTTCGATATCATCCAAACAGTCATGCTGCGTTCGATGAATCAGGCGGTCTATTCGCCACAGAATGAAGGTCACTTTGGCCTAGCTTATCAAGCCTACGCTCATTTTACTTCGCCGATTCGCCGCTATCCCGATCTGCTGGTACACCGTGCTATTCGTTCGGTGATCCGCGGTCCGCGCCAGACCAACACGGTGTTGCGCGTGGAGGGTGCGCCGGTTGAGCCGCCCAGCAAGTGGTGTCCGTATACCTTCGAGCAGATGCTTGAACTGGGTGAACACTGCTCAATGACTGAACGCCGCGCCGATGAAGCCACCCGTGATGTAGAGAGTTGGCTGAAGTGTGAGTTTATGTCTGACAAGCTTGGCGAGATGTTCGAAGGTACCATCGCCTCCGTCACTCAGTTCGGTCTGTTTGTGCGTTTGGATGAGTTCTACGTGGAAGGCTTGGTTCACGTGACGTCGCTGCCTTCGGATTATTACCACTACGAAGCTGAGAAGCACCGTCTTAAAGGTGAGCGCACCGGCACGACCTACCGCTTGGGTGATGGTCTTACCGTCCAAGTGGCGCGTGTTGATATGGACGATCGTAAGATTGACTTTGGGCTGGGTGATGAAAAGCCGCGCCCACGCCGCCAGCCGCGTAAGAGCCGCGGTGGGGAAGGGGGCGCTGGTGCTAAAGGTGGTGGTGCTAAGGCATCTGGTAACAAACCATCCAATAGCGAGAAGCCTGCTACGCGTCGCGGCCCACGCCGTACGCGAAATGGCCCACGCAAACCATCACCGAATAAGGGCTGAGTATGAAGTCGGCGTCTTCACGGCGGGGCCCCAAGACCCCTGATGGTTTGGATCAGGTATATGGCGTTCATGCATTGCAAAGCTTGTTAGACAGAGGCGAAGCGCCCCGAGAGCTTTGGGTGCAGCAGGGGGCAGGGAGCCGCTTAAAAGAGCTGATTACCCAGGCCCAGGCGCATGGTGCTCGAGTAAAAGAGCAGCCCCGGGATTTGCTTGATCAGCTAACCCAGGGGGCGGCTCATCAGGGAGTGGTGGCGTTTTGTCCGCCGTTAACTCCTGAAGGTGAAGAGTCGCTCTGGCTTAAGCTACGCGCCTGGCCCTCGAATACACCACCGCTGTTGCTGATTTTGGATGGCGTGACGGATGTGCATAACTTTGGTGCCTGCCTGCGTAGCGCGGATGCCGCCGGTGCCCACGGCGTGATTGTGGCGAAAGATAAAGCCGCACCGCTCAATGCAACGGTGCGTAAAGTCGCTTGTGGCGCCGCCGAAGTGGTGCCGGTTTATCAAGTGACTAACCTGGCTCGCACCCTGGCCAAGCTAAAAGATGCCGGTGTCTGGATAACCGGTACGGCTGGTGAAGCTGAGGCCAGCGTTTTTGACATTGATATGACCGGCCCCACCGCGCTGGTGATGGGGGCGGAAGGCAAGGGCATGCGGCGCTTGACTCGCGAAGCCTGCGATAATCTTGCCAAGCTTCCCATGGCGGGGGAGGTCTCTAGCCTTAATGTCTCGGTGGCTACTGGTATTTGCCTGTTCGAGGCTGTCCGTCAGCGCCAGCTTGCAAGTTAACCGCCGTGCTACTAAGATACACGCGCCCGTTTGTCTGCAAGCGGGTGTTAGCTGTCGTTGAAGTATTAGCTTTTGCTGAAATGAAAAGTTCTGTTTGATGCCCCTGTGGCCGCCTAGCGCGGTGGCGGAGCACTTCAGTTAACTCCTTGCTTCCCTGTCGTCGTTTATTGCGTTAAGCAATGGCACACAAAGGAAGCTGTCAAACCGCAAGGAGATCCCATGCGTCATTACGAAATCGTGTTTATGGTCCACCCGGATCAAAGCGAGCAGGTGCCGGCAATGGTCGAGCGCTACACCAGCATCGTTACCGAAAACAGCGGCACTGTGCATCGTCTAGAAGATTGGGGCCGTCGTCACTTGGCTTACCCAATCAACAAGATCCACAAAGCCCACTACGTGCTGATGAACGTTGAATGTAGCGGCGAGACTCTCGACGAGATCGAGAACATCTTCCGTTACAACGACGCCATTATCCGCAGCCTGGTTGTTCGCTGCAAAGAAGCTGTTACTGAAGCTTCCCCGATGATGAAACCGGCAGAAGAAAAACGTCCGCGTCGCGAAGAAAAACCGCGCGCTGAAGAAGAAGAAACTGCCTGATTTTATTCACTGCACGTTTTAAGGAGCTAGTCCATGGCACGTTTTTTCCGTCGCCGTAAGTTTTGCCGCTTCACCGCTGAAGGCATCAAGCAGATCGATTACAAAGATCTGGACACGCTGAAGGCTTACATCACCGAAACCGGCAAGATCGTTCCAAGCCGTATTACCGGCACCAAAGCACGCTATCAGCGTCAGTTGGCGACCGCTATCAAGCGTTCGCGTTATCTGGCACTGCTGCCCTACTCCGATAGCCACCAGTAAGCGTTTAACGTGATGCTGGCACTAGCCCGATGGCTAATGCGGGGCACGCCTTACGCTGCAGGCGGGGCGGCCTTGGCAACGCTAGTGCCTTGGCTGTTCTGGTTAGGAGCAGCCATCGCTGCGTTGATGACGCTGCGCAGAGGTTTTGCCCCTGCGCTACCGGTCATCATCGCCGCAGCACTACCAGCCGGTTGGTGGTGGGCTCAGGGTGATGTGATTCCGCTTGCCAGCTTACTGCTGGTTACGCTGATGGCCGTTATCCTGCGCGAGAGGATGCGTTGGGGGGAAACCTTGATTGTGGGGACGTTGGTCGCCGCCGTCATGGTTCAACTCGGCATCTTCAGTCCGCCAGGTGGCACTGAGCTAATGCTTGAGCAGTTGCGAGAAGGTTCAGAAGAAGTGGATCGCATGCTCACGGAATTTGCCAATCAAGGCTACGATACTCAAACCATTGCCGCACTGGTGGTGGGTGGAGTAACCGGGCTTGTGGTGCTGTTGGCAGCCATAGTGTGCTTGGCACTTGCGCGGAGTTGGCAAGCTGGGTTGTACAACCCAGGTGGCTTTCGCGAAGAGTTTCACGCACTGCGCTTGACCCCTAAAGAGCTAGCCGTGCTGGTCGTCATTGGGGTGATAGGTATGCTGCTAGGCGCTCATGCGCTGGCGATGCTTGGTTGGATTCCGCTGTTGGTAGCTGGCGTTGCGTTAGTGCACGGGTTTATTGGAATAAAGGGGATGAACGGGCTGTGGCTGGTAGCATTTTATGTGCTACTGATCACGACCTGGCCCACGATTCTCATTGTGCTGCTGTTGGGGCTGATTGATACATTCGCGAACGTTCGCGCACGCCTTGCCCGCAGCAACTGACAAGAGGTTTACGAGATGGAAGTCATTCTGCTCGACAACATTGGTAAGCTGGGCGGCCTGGGTGACAAGGTCACCGTGAAGCCTGGTTATGGTCGTAACTACTTGGTGCCTTACGGCTTAGCCGTACCGGCCACCAAAGACAACATCGAAGCGTTTGAAGCACAGCGTGCTGAGCTCGAAGCGCAAGCCGCTGAGCGTAAGGCAGAAGCCGAAGCGCGCGCTGAGCAGCTAAACGACATCGAACTGTCTTTGGTTTCCAAAGCAGGCGATGAAGGCAAGCTGTTTGGTTCTATTGGTCCGCGTGACCTGGCCGACGCGATTTCCTCTGCTGGCATCGATATTGCCAAAAGCGAAGTCCGCATGCCAAATGGCCCAATTCGTCAAACTGGCGAATACGACATCACTCTTCACTTGCACGCTGAAGTGGATGCCGTTGTACGCGTAGTGGTAGTTGCAGAGTAATTGAGCGAGTAGTTAAGTTAGTAACGACGTAAAGTCGTTACTAACGGCAGCTAATACAGCTGCCTCAAAAGGCGCGGGGTTTCTCCCGCGCCTTTTGTTTTTCCGGGTATCCGCTAGTTCTGGATATTCGCTATTTTTTGGGCGTTGCCAAAACTATCCAGCCCATCCCCCGCTGGGTATTTTAAGACAACGCCTTGATCATGTTGGTAGTCGCACCGCATGCGGCTAAGATAAGCATCTTCACCGGCTACGCAGTAGTGTTTAAAGGAGCTCGCTATGCAGGACCAGCCTTCTGCTGATACAGAAACGGCAGCGCTAAAACTGCCGCCGCATTCATTAGAGGCGGAGCAGTCGGTACTAGGCGGGCTCATGCTAGACAACCAGGCCTGGGATAACGTTTCAGAGCGGTTGGTCGCTGATGACTTCTACCGCTATGAGCACCGTTTGGTGTTCAACGTGATGATTCATCTGGCTGAAGCCGGTCAGCCGCTGGATGTGGTGACGCTTTCTGAAGCGCTGGAAGCGCGTGATCACTTGGATACCGTAGGCGGCCTGGCGTTTTTGGCAGAGCTTGCTCGTAACACGCCCTCTGCCAGTAATATTCGCGCCTATGCTGATATCGTGCGTGAGCGGGCAACGCTGCGCAAGCTGATCCGTGCGGCTAATCAAATTGCCGATAGTGCCTTTACTCCCCAGGGGCGCCCGGCTGATGAATTGCTTAACGAAGCCGAGCGGTTAGTGTTCCAGATTGCCGAGGAGCGCCCCAAAACGGGCGGCCCCATTGGCATGAGCGATCTATTGACCAAGGCGGTGGATCGTATTGATGAGCTGTTTAATCTGAAAGGTGAAATGACCGGGCTTTCCACTGGTTTTCGTGATCTGGATGAAATGACCACCGGGTTGCAGCCATCCGATATGGTGGTCATCGCCGGTCGACCCTCGATGGGTAAAACGACCTTCGCTATGAACCTGGTTGAACATGCGGTGATTTCCAGCGACAAGCCAGTCATGGTGTTCTCCATGGAGATGCCCGCAGAGTCGCTCATGCTGAGGATGCTGTCTTCCCTGGGCCGAATCGATCAAACCCGTGTGCGTACCGGGCAACTGGAGGACGAGGATTGGCCGCGTTTAACCTCAGCGGTTAATCTGCTCAAAGACAAACAGCTGTTTATCGACGACACCGCGGCCTTGTCGCCTAACGAAATGCGCTCAAGGTTGCGCCGTGTGGTGCGTGAACATGGCAATATCGCACTGGTCATGATCGATTATCTTCAGTTGATGCAGATCCCTGGCTTTAGCGAAAACCGCACCGGTGAGATTTCCGAGATTTCGCGCTCCTTGAAGGGGTTGGCGAAAGAGTTTAACTGCCCTGTGGTAGCTCTTTCTCAGTTGAACCGCTCCTTGGAGCAGCGCCCCAACAAACGCCCGGTTATGTCGGATCTGAGGGAATCTGGTGCGATCGAGCAGGATGCCGACGTCATTGCCTTCGTTTATCGCGATGAGGTCTATAATCCAGATAATCCCGACAATCAGGGGATTGCTGAGTTAATTATCGGTAAGCAGCGTAATGGTCCTATTGGCACGGTGCATATGGCCTTTATCGGCAAATATACCCGCTTTGAGGATTTGGCCCCGGATAGTTACGGCCAAGCGTTCGGCGACTAAGTTAATGATGACTGGTTTGTGATGACAGGCTAGTGATAAGTAGCTTGAGGATGGGGGGCGAGTTCGTATAATGCCTCACCCACGATATGTAAAAACGGGAGCAGCAAATGGCAGGTGGATTTCGGCGCGGTAACCGGCAGCGTCTTCCTAAGTTAGAAGGTCGCGGTGAGCTAGAGGCGATAGAGCGCGAAGGCCCTTTTAAAGAGTGGCTAGGTATGCCGGATCTTTATCGCTACCATTTAGTGGTCGCAGGCGAGAAGTATAGTTACCAGACTGAAGATGGTGAGCTGCCTGTGACGGTGGGAGATAAGGTCGTGTTCCGCTACAAAGAGACTAAAGGCGGCAACTGGATTGACCGCAATTCGCTTGGCAAAGCGATCGACCCCTCTGAATATCAATGATCGATTGATATCTTGACCTGCCGGTCAGGAACTCTCCTGCGATATTGACCTCCTAGCTATTAATGTCTAGTTATTGCTTATTGTCATTACATTGCAATGACAGGGCAATAGAAGTGTCATGGGGCGCAGTCATGCTGTGCCCTGATGACATAACGTATGAAATAGCCAAATAATAGGAGGGAACCATGGAACTTAAGGATCTTAAGCAATTTGTCGCCAATCACGACAATTTTGAAATTCGCGTGATTACCCATTCGGGCAGCCGTTTTTATCAGATTGAGCTGGAAGACGTTGAAGGCGAGCGCCATATGCTGACGCAGCGTACCAAGCCGATGCTGTTTCGCTCGCTGGATGATGCCTATATGGATCTCAAGCGCGCCGGGATTCATCGCGCTTACCTGGTACAGCATGTGCCCCACGATGAAGTGATAGGCCGCGACGCGCACTATAGTGAGCCGCTCACATCGCGTATGCCGCTTGTTTTTTAACGCTGCTCTCACCCATCAACGTTTAGCCTGACGCTTTTCCCACCACTGCCCAAGCCGAATTCGGCGACGGGCAAAAAATCGGTAACCGGCATTCATTATGCCGTGTACTCCCGGTAAGCACGAAAACCTCACCAGCCGCCGATAGCCCAACACTGCATAGAGGGCACGGCTGGCATCCATGCCGATGTACCATCTCCCTTGACTATCACGTAGGTGCAACTGGCCCATCATGGCGTTAAATTCTTGCCCATACGCCTGAGCGTTAAAATCACGGGCCTGGATATCTACCAACGCGATGTGTTCCCGATGGCGATGCTTTTCCAGCCACGCGACTTCCTGTTGGCAAAAGGGGCAGTGACCATCGTGAAATAGCATAACTGGCGGTGCAGCATGTAGTGGCGTGTAGCGGCTCATGGTGACTCCTGGTTGGTATTGGCCGAATAACCTGCTGTGTGGCAGGGCTGCCCGTAGTCAGGCGATGTTTCCAATTGATCCAAAAAGTGCTCAGCCTGTTGGCGGATAGCCTCGCGCTTCTCATCGGCCATGCGGTTGAGGGAGCCGTAAATCAGCTTCATACGAGGGTTCTTACTCAGGCGCTCAGCGTTGGTTTCGAGAAAGTGCCAGTAAAGGCTGTTGAAAGGGCAGGCTTTTGGCCCCGTGACCTGCTTGGGTGAGTAACGGCAGTGCTGACAATGGTCGGACATTTTGTCGATATACTTGCCCGACGCACAGTAGGGCTTCGAGCCCATTAAGCCGCCGTCGGCATGGAGCACCATCCCCAGCGTATTAGGCAACTCTACCCACTCACTGGCATCGGCATAAACCGCCAAGTACCAGTCGCATAGCGCCTCAGGTTTAACTCCGCATAGTAAGGCGAAATTGCCTGTCACCATCAGTCGTTGAATATGGTGGGCGTAGCTATTGTCGATGGTCATCTGAATAGCGCGCTGTAGGCAGCGCATATCGGTATCCGCGTCCCAGTAAAACGCGGGCAGATCGCGCTCAAAACCTAATTGATTAGCGCTTTTGTAGCTAGGCATCTGTGTCCAGTAGAGCCCTCGCACGTACTCGCGCCAGCCAAGTATCTGGCGGATAAACCCTTCGACGGCGTTGATCGGCACATCTCCGTCATAGTAGCGCTGCTCGGCGGCTTCGCAGACTTCATGGGGCGACAGCAGGCCGATGTTCATCGCGGCTGAGAGCCGCGAGTGATATAGATAGGGCGCTGAATCGCTAATCGCATCCTGATAGCGGCCAAAATCAGCCAGTCCATGGTCTATAAAATGCTTTAGATCCACTAATGCCTGCCGCCGTGTCACCGGAAGGTTAAAGTTCGCCAATGTGCCCATATGATCGCTAAAGTGGCGCTCGGCATCAGCCAGAGCGGCTTTTGTCAGTGCATCCTGGCGATGTTGAGGTAGCTCAGGGAAATCCAGTGCGGCTTTGATAGGCTGGCGATTGTCGTGGTCAAAATTCCATTTGCCGCCAACGGGTTCGTCGCCCTCCATCAAGTACCCGGTGCGCTTGCGCTGTTCCCGGTAAAAGTACTCAAGGCGTAGCTGTTTGCGGCCGCTTGCCCATTGGCTAAAGTCATCGGGTGTAGTGAAAAAGCGCTCGTCCTCAAGAAGTCGCCACGGAATCGTTGCGTTTTCGCGCTGCTGCATCTTCTCCCAAAGCCGCCATTCGCCAGGTCGGGCAACGCGTATCTCATCGCAGCCATACTGTTGTGCGATGCGTTCAGCTTCTTCAATAAGGGAGTGGCAGTTATCTGCATCATCCAGCGCGCTGTAGTGCACTTGAAAGCCTTTTTCGCGCAGTGCCTGGGCAAAGTGACGCATGGCAGCCAAAAAGAGGCCAATTTTATGGATATGATGGGGAACATAGCGCGCTTCCTCGGCAACTTCGCACAGGGCAACCACGGCATTGGCGGGCGCGTCTTGCAGCGTTGTGAGTGAAAACGAGAGCTGGTCGCCGAGCACTAAAAGCAAAGGCTTGGACATAAGTTGGCCTGTAGTTATACAAATAATGCCGATAGTATAACTTTATACCGCCACTTTGCCGAAAAGTGATAAGATTTAATTAATTGATAGATGTACTGAGCACCATCGTTATTTTTCAGGAGCATGAGTAATGACCGAGAATGTCGTCAAGGATCAGCCGGGCGAGGGACGTCTGGCCCATGCACCCAGCGAGCATCCGCCGGTAGCGCGCGCCAAGGTGGGTGTTGTGCTGGCAAACCTGGGAACCCCGGATGCCACCGACTACTGGTCAATGCGTCGTTACCTTAATGAGTTTCTTTCTGATAAGCGTGTGGTCGACTATGCCGGTTGGAAATGGCAGCCGTTGCTACAGCTGATTATTTTGACCAAGCGTCCGTTCTCATCGGGCAAGGCCTACCGGGGAATCTGGAATAACGAGAAAAACGAAAGCCCGCTGCTAACAACGACGCGCGCCCAGACCGAGAAGATGACCGCACGGTTAAAGGCGCTTTATGGTGACGATGTCGAGGTCGATTTCTGCATGCGCTACGGTAATCCCTCGACGGAAAGCGTGCTGACGCGATTAAAAGAGAAGGGCTGCGAGCGAATCGTGTTTTTTCCGCTATACCCTCAGTACGGTTCGCCCACCACGGCGACGGCGAATGATCAGGCGTTTCGCACCCTGATGAAGATGAAGTGGCAGCCTTATATACGTACGGTGCCCGCTTATTTTGAACATCCTGCCTACGTTCAGGCGTTGGCCAACTCGGTACAAGAAGCCTACGACGGTTTCTCGACCCGGCCGACCAAGCTGGTGGCCAGCTACCATGGCGTTCCCGAGCGCTACCTGATGGAGGGTGATCCTTACCACTGTCAGTGCCAGAAAACGACGCGCCTGCTCCGTGAGAAGCTTGGTTTTAGCAAAGAGGAAGTGGATACCGCTTTCCAGTCGCAGTTTGGCCCTGAAAAATGGGTCGGCCCACAAACCGTTAAGCATGTGGCAGAACTCGCCGAGCAGGGGCATAAGCACATTGCGATTATGTCGCCTGCCTTCTCTTCCGACTGTGTTGAAACCTTGGAAGAGATCGAAGAGGAGATTCGCGATAGCTTTATGGAAGCGGGTGGCGAAACGTTCAGCTATATACCTTGCCTGAATGATCGCGATGACCATATTGAGGCACTGTTAGCAGTCATCAACAATGAATTAGCAGGATGGCTATCGGCCCCAAACCCTAGCGTTTAGCTAGCTACTCGTCATAACTGAAAGCTAATAGCAGCCGCCCTGCGAAATTAATCGCTGTGCGGCTGTTTGCGTTTAAGCGTTTGACTGGTCAGTCAAAACTGCCTGTTATATGGTGTACAACTTTAGAATCACTATTATTCAACGCTGGCATATTATTGGTAAGGTAAGGTGTCTAACCGCTAGCGGCTGTCTTGGTGGTGAGCCTTTCGTTTTTCAGGAGGTTTCGCTTGATACAATTTGCCGTTTTAATGGGGTTCGTACTGGCGGCGCTATCGCCAATGTTAAACCACTGGTTCGGCCAGCGTGCCAGCCTAGTATTGGCTCTATTTCCTGCCGGATTGGCGGCGTGGTTGGCACTTCAAGCCCCTGAGGTCATTGAGAACGGTAGCCTGCTTTTAGAGTGGCAGTGGGTGCCTTCTCTGGGAATCAGCCTTACCTTCCTGTTGGACGGTCTATCGTTACTCTTTGGGTTATTGATTACCGTTATGGGGGCCTGCGTGCTGGTATATGCCGGCGGCTACCTTAAAGATCACCCTGATCTTGCCCGATTTCACATCGCCTTGGTCGCCTTCATGGTGTCGATGCTGGGGCTGGTACTAGCTGACGGCCTATTAACGCTATTCGTTTTTTGGGAATTGACCAGCATTACCTCCTATTTGCTGATTGGTTTTAACCACGCTGATATCAATGCACGTAAATCAGCGCGGCAGGGCTTATTCGTTACCGTGGCGGGTGGGTTAGCATTAATGGCTGGGCTGGTGCTGCTAGGGATTGCCAGCGGTAGCTGGTCGCTGGCGGAGATTCTCGATCAGGAGGCTGACCTGCGTGAACATGCACTCTACACGCCTATGCTGATCTGTTTGCTACTGGGTGCCTTCACCAAATCGGCGCAGTTTCCGTTTCACTTTTGGTTACCCAACGCCATGGCCGCGCCGACTCCGGTTTCGGCTTACCTGCACTCGGCCACCATGGTGAAAGCGGGTATTTATCTGCTGGCGCGCTTACACCCGGAGCTGGGTGGCACTGCGATGTGGGTTGGCGTTCTTTCCGTGGTCGGCGCAACCACTATGCTGGTGGGTGCGTTTTTAGCGATTCATCACACCAATATCAAAAAGCTGCTCGCTTACTCGACCATTATGGCGCTGGGCACGCTGACGATGCTATTGGGCATCGGCACCGAGTACGCGATGACCGCGTTTGTTACCTTCCTGCTCGCGCACTCGCTGTATAAAGGGGCGCTGTTTATGGTCGCCGGTATTCTCGATCATGAGACCGGCACGAAAGATGTCACCCAGATGGGCGGGTTACGCTCAGTGATGCCGCTGACTGCCACCATTGCGTTGGTGGCTGCGCTTTCGCTTGCCGGTGTGCCGCCGCTACTCGGTTTTATCGGTAAAGAACTGATGCTTGAATCAGTTCTCGGTGCCGATAGCTTCCGAACACTACTGGTGCTGTTCGCCTTTCTGGCATCTATTTTAACTATCGCCGTTGCTTTCATTGTGGCGCTACGTCCTTTTTACGGTAAGCGTCACCAAACCCCGCTTGAACCACATGAAGCCCCGCCTGGTATGCTGCTTGGGCCCGCGTTGCTCGCACTAGGGTCGCTACTGTTAGGCTTGATGCCCGCTGTGCTGGGTGCTGATGCGTTGTTAACGGCAACCGCCACTGCTATATCCGGGCAAACAGTAGAAGTGGCGCTGTCGCTTTGGTATGGCATTAACGTCGCGTTGATAATGTCGATCGTTAGCCTTGGTTTAGGCTTTTTGCTGTTTAGGCGTTGGGACAGCGTGCGTGGCAAGCTCTCTGTATTGGCACCGGTGATGCGCCATGGCCCCGAGGCTGGGTATGAAAGCATGATGAATGGCATTGTGCACTTCTCAGAGTGGCAAACTCGGCTGCTCCAAAACGGCTATATGCGTAACTACATTTTAGTGATGTTAGCGACGCTTATTGCACTGATCGGTAATTCAATTCTATTACGCCATTCGCCTGTGTTTGCCGTTGACCTGGATGTGCGTTTTCACGAGGTAGTCGTGGCTGGCACTATGGTGATGGGGGCACTGTTTGCGACCATTTCTCGATCGCGGCTGGGGGCAGTGGTTTCCGTGGGCATCATGGGTTTTTCCATTGCATTGATTTTTGTTCTGTTCAGTGCGCCAGATTTAGCGATTACCCAACTGCTGGTAGAGACCTTAACGGTTATTTTGCTGGTACTGGTGCTGTTTCGCCTGCCACGCTTCTCGAATCTTTCCACCAGCTTGGAGCGCATACGCGACGGCGTGGTGGCCGCTATGGTGGGTATCTTGATCTGCCTACTGATTATGACCTCCTGGAGCATTCAACAGTTTGAGCCCATTTCGACCTACATGATTGAGAACAGCGCGCCTTTGGCGTATGGCCGCAACATCGTTAACGTCATTTTGGTCGACTACCGTGCCCTGGATACCTTAGGTGAGATGTTCGTGTTAGCGCTTGCCGCCATCGGCGTGATCGCCATGTTAAAGCTACGCAATAACACCAAAACCACCGACAGCAGTAAAGTAGCTGCCAAGGAGCCTTACGATGGTTAAGTCAGGCACGATTATTCTTAATACCGCCGCACGGTTTTTAATGCCGCTGCAACTGATGTTTTCTATTTTCCTATTGCTGCGAGGGCATGACGAGCCGGGCGGAGGATTTATTGCCGGCTTGGTAGCGGCAGGGGCGTTTACGCTGTATCTGTTTGCCTTTGGTGTAAGTGCCACCAAAGAAGTGCTGCGCATGGTCGACCCCCGAGACCTGATTGGGGTTGGGCTATTGCTGGGAATGATCTCGGTAGTGCCTGCCTGGTTTATGGGGCAGCCATTTCTGACAGCCCAGTGGTGGACTATCCCGGTTATCGACTTTAAAGCTTCCACGCCGCTGATTTTCGATGTAGGCGTCTATTTTGCTGTGCTGGGTTCGGTCACCGGCATGGTGATGACGCTTATGGAGGTCGACAAGGATGAACCTTGAGTTAACAGGAGGCACAGCATGGAACCATTAATGGCAGTGGCGATTGGCCTGCTGTATGCGACGGCTATTTTTATGATGTTGCGTCGTTCTATCGTCAAACTGGTGATTGGTCTGATGCTGCTCTCTAATGCCGCCAATTTACTGATTTTTACCACGGCGGGCATGACCCGTGGAGCACCTCCGCTTATCCCTGAGGGGATGATGCTGCCGCCCAGCGGGGTAGCCGACCCCTTACCCCAAGCGGTTGTGCTGACGGCCATTGTGATTGCCTTTGGGGTGCT
Organism: Halomonas sp. ATBC28; assembly: GCF_005937175.1. Lineage (NCBI taxonomy): Bacteria > Pseudomonadati > Pseudomonadota > Gammaproteobacteria > Oceanospirillales > Halomonadaceae > Halomonas > Halomonas sp. ATBC28. The sequence goes on from NZ_VCQL01000010.1 coordinate 62,496, forward strand.
TGCCTTTGCCGTGGTATTGATTCGACGCGCCTACGAAGTCGTTAAGGCTGATGATCTCGATAAGATGAAGGATACTGATACGTGAGGCCTGAAGTTGCTCTTCCCGTCCTCTTGCCCCTGCTAACCGGGGCAGTTTCCTTGTTGTTTTGGCGCGTGCGCCCCATGCAGCGCTTTTTGGCGGTGGCAGGTAATGTTGCGCTACTCATGGTTAGCCTGTGGCTGTTTGTATCTACGTTGTCAGATGGCTATGTCACCATGCAAATGGGTAGCTGGCCAGCTCCCTTCGGGATTACCTTAATAGCCGATCTGTTAAGTGCGGTGATGGTGTTAATGACCGCTCTTATCGGTTTGGCAATGGGTGTTTACTCGCTGGCCACCACTGGCCGCGGCCACGAAAAATTTGGCTACTATCCGTTAATGCACCTGCTGCTCGCCGGGGTGATGGGGGCCTTCTTAACCGGCGATATCTTTAACCTCTATGTATGGTTTGAGGTAATGCTGGTGGCCTCTTTTGCGCTGCTGATTCTGGGGGGAGAACGCGCGCAGATGGAAGGGGCGATTAAGTACGTCACCTTGAACCTGTTGGCATCGGTCATCTTCCTGACCGCGGTGGGGCTACTCTATGGCATGGTGGGTACACTCAACATGGCCGACATTGCGTTGCGCATGGATGAGGCAGAGCACACCGGTATGGTGGAAGTGCTTGCGGTCATGTTTATGGTGGCCTTCGGCATCAAAGCCGCCGCCTTTCCGCTATTTTTCTGGCTGCCAGCCTCGTATCACACCCCGCCTGTCGCTGTTTCGGCGCTGTTTGCCGGGTTGCTCACCAAGGTGGGGGTGTATGCGATGTTCCGTGTCTTCACCCTGATGTTCGATCAAACCATGGGCTATCTCCAGGAGATTATGCTCTGGGGTGCTGCCTTCACCATGGTAACAGGCGTGCTCGGTGCCGCCGCCCAGCATGAGTTTAGGCGAATCTTGTCGTTTCATATCGTCAGCCAGATTGGCTATATGATCTTAGGCTTAGCTCTTTACACACCTTTGGCGATCGCCGGTGGCGTGTTTGCCATCGTGCATAACATGGTGGTGAAGACCAATCTCTTCTTGATCAGTGGTATCACCCACCGTTTGCAGGGAACCTACCAGCTTAAAAAAATGGGCGGGCTGTACCGAGATCGCCCTTGGCTTGCCGTGGCGTTCTTTCTTTCTGCCTTCTCGCTGGCGGGGATACCGCCGCTGTCAGGCTTTTTTGCCAAATTTGTAATTGTGCGTGCGGGCCTGGAAGTTGAAGCCTATGTGGTGACCGGTATTGCACTGGCGGTGGGATTAATGACGCTTTATTCCATGGTGAAAATTTGGAATGAAGTGTTTTGGAAGTCGTTACCCGAAGATAACGACGTGCCTGCGACTGCCACGCCCACTGGTGACGACGGTCGGCTGTTAAAGCCTAGCCTGTGGATGATGTATTCGCCCGTTATGGTGTTGGCGTTATTTTCTCTGCTCATTGGTGTGCTTGCAGAACCTATTATGTGGGTGATGATGGGTATTGGTGATCAACTGTTTGAACCTTCGGGATATATCGAAGCCGTATTGGGTGCTTCAGCCAGTGCAGACGATGTTCTGCTGCAGCCAACGGGGGCGGCAGAAGATCAACCTGAGGCGGATGCCGGGGAGGCAGCGCAATGACCGGAGCCATTTGGAACCTACTGCTAGGCCTTGCTTGGGTACTGTTAAGCGGTGATTTTAGCGGCTTAAACCTCCTTGTCGGGCTAATATTTGGCTACATTACGCTGATACTCATCGAACCTCAGCTTGATTCCCTAAAAGGCTATCCTGCGCGAGTACCGCGTTTTATCGGCTTTATTGGTTTTTTTCTAAAAGAACTTGTTCAAGCCAACTTGCGTGTCGCTTTTGATATTGTCACCCCCCCTTGGCATATGAAGCCTGGGGTCATTGCGATGCCGCTTTCCGCGCGTACCGAAATGGAAATTACTCTGGTAGCCAATCTGATTTCATTGACACCAGGAACGTTGAGCCTGGATGTATCAGATGACCGTAAAGTCTTGTATATCCACGCGATGTTTTTAGACAATGAAGAGGAGCTACGGCGCAACTTAAAAGAGATGGAGCACCGGGCTTTGGAGCTATTTCGCTAATGGATACCGTCATTTTAATAAGCCAAGTCATCATGAGCCTGGCGCTTATCTTTACTTTTGTGCGTGTAGTGCGCGGGCCGAGTTTGCCTGATCGGGTGGTGGCGTTAGAGCTTTTTTCTACCACCGTGGTGGGATTGGTCGGGGTTTATGCCATCAAGTCTGACGTGGCTAGCTTTCTGGATGCCGCCATTGTGATCGCATTAATGGGATTCTTAGCGGCAATTGCGTTTGCGCGCTTTTTGGAAAGGGGAGGCCCAAGGGATGATTGATTTCATAAAGGGCGCGTTAATCATTGGTGGTGCACTATTTATACTGCTTGCCTCAGTCGGATTGCTGCGGTTGCCCGATTTGTTAACCCGCATGCATGCCACTACCAAGGCCGCGGCGTTAGGCGTTATCTTAATTATGTTGGCAGCGGCCATGCACTTTGCTGAAGTGGGGATCGTGGCCCGCTCATTTGCCATCATCGTGTTTATCCTGATGACCGCCCCCGTGGCGGCCCACGTGATTGGCCGTGCCGGGTACTTTGTTGGCTCGAAGCTGTGGAGCGGTACCGTAAAGGATGAGTTGCGCCCGAACTATGATCCCTTAACCCATGAGCTTAAAAGCGGCCTGGAAACCCAGGAAAACGCCAAGCGCCAACCCCGCGAGACTGACCCTGACTAGGTTTGACTAGAGCAAACCACAGCGTAGTAGCCATTGAATAACCGCTGCTAAGCCACCTTCGGGTGGTTTTTTTGCGTCTGGAGATGGGGTGTATTAAGACACGAGTAATTAGTTCGCCCTTAACAAATAATGTACAATAAAATCATGTACAATAATTGTACTGTATAAGATAATGCGTTCATGTTTTACCCCATGCCCCGCAGAAATGTGATTAAACGTGATCATGCGACGCAAACAACACCTGCCACAAAAAGACTGTGCTCAATGCCAGCGACCGTTTACTTGGCGGAAAAAATGGGCGCGCTGCTGGGACGAGGTGCGCTACTGCAGCGAGCGGTGCCGTCGTAGTGCCAAGTAGCCAAGCAAACCACGGTGATAACACCAAGTTCTGGGCAGGAATGTACCCCTAGGAGGCACAAACATGTACAGCACGATTGATATTGTCTGGCTGCAAGACGACCTGCGTATTGCTGATAATCCTCTTTTACACTTTGCCTCTCCTCCTAGTTATCTGATGTGTATCTACGTGTTAGATGAGCGATGGTTCTTGCCATTATTTGACGTCGAATCTACGCCGCGTATTGGGCCTGCGCGGTTGCGCTTTTTATGGCAAAGCTTAATGGAGTTGCGTGGTGAGCTCCTACAGCGTGGCAGCGATCTGCTGGTGCGCATTGGCAAGCCCAGTGATGTGGTGATTGAGCTGGCGTCAAAGTTAAACGCACGAGAGGTGCGTGTTGCTGACCATGCAGGGGTTGAGGAATTCGCGCATATTCAGGCGGTTGAGCAAGGCCTGCCTAGTCAAACGGCCCTCAATTGCATAGAGAGTGGGCGACTCATTGATCGAAAGGCGCTGCCTTTTGAGAGGGAAGCGCTGCCTGGGAGTTTTTCTGCCTTTAGGCGCAGTGTGGAGAGCGAATGTGCTGTGCCTGCCAGCCGCTGCGCTCCAATAACGTTGCCCCCTTGGCCCGAGGCGGCAAGGGGATTTCCGCCGCTAAAAGCCGTCTGTGAGCAGAGCGCTACCTGGCAGCCCGATCCTCGCCAAGGTTACGCTTATAGGGGAGGAGAGTCAGCGGCTCATGGGCGTCTGAAGGATTACTTGTGGCGTCAACAGGGCGGTGAAACCTACAAGAAAACCCGCAACGGGCTATTGGGGGCTAATTTTTCAACCCGCATTTCACCCTGGCTGGCGCGAGGTTGCCTGTCAGCTCGTCAAGTCTATGAGGCTGTGAAAGCGTGGGAAGCGGAAAACGGCAGTAATGAGTCAAGCTACTGGATTGGCTTCGAACTGCTCTGGCGGGAGTATTTTATCCGTACCGCTCAGTTGGAAGGGGCGAAAATGTTTGGCTCACGCCAGACTGACCAGCCGTGTGCCGCTTTCGATGCCTGGCGTAACGGTACCACGGGGTTGCCGTTTGTGGATGCCGCTATGCGGGAACTACTCCACACTGGCTGGCTATCCAATCGTGCCCGGCAAAACGTGGCTAGCTTTTTAGTTAAAGACTTAAAGGTAGATTGGCGTTTGGGGGCGTTATGGTTCGAGCACTGCCTGATTGATTATGACGTGGCCAGCAACTGGGGCAATTGGCGCTATATTGCTGGTGTTGGTCGCGATCCTCGCCAAGATCGTTACTTTAATGTGCTCAAACAGGCGGGCCATTACGATCCCCAGGGGCTCTATGTTGCTCACTGGCTGGAGCAGCTCGAAACACTGCCCAATGGCCTTGAGCGCCATCAGCCGTGGCGTGCAGACCCCTTGAGGTTTGATGCTCCCTGCGTTGTGCCCGAGCAGTGGGAGCGATGGCTAATTCCTCGCTGTGAAGTAGGCACTTTAGCTGAGTCGTCCGCCGTGGAGAGCGTTATAAAGTAATTATCACCTTCGGCCAGACCCTAGTATCTACCTCTTTTCTAGGCCATCATTCCAGATATGCCAAGGACTGCCTAAGGATCGATATAATGTCTGGTAATTTCTCTATTGGGCGGCGCTGCAGCCCTCTTTTGTGTGTTTCCATAGTCGCAGCGCTAAGCGCTCCTTTCGCGTCAAGCGTAGCGGTCGCTAACCCTCAGCTAATGTCAGAAGTCGATACTCAGGCTGCTTCTGAGGTTAGCTACGCTAATTTTCAGCAGTGGCTTCGAGATTTTCGCCAGTACGCTGCAGGCCAAGGGATCAGCGAAGCCACATTAAGCAACGCCCTGGATGGCGTTCGTTATCGTGAGCGTGTGATTGAACTCGACGGCTACCAGCCCGAATTTGTTCGCCCTATTTGGGAGTATCTGGATACCGCGGTTTCATCCACGCGTATTACTAACGGTCAAGAAAAGCTGGCTGATCACCGTGACACTGCTCAGCAAATGGAGCAGCGCTATGGGGTGCCAGCAGAAATAATCGTCGCCATTTGGGGCATCGAAAGTAACTATGGCAGTAATTTTGGCGATTTTTCGACGTTGGAGTCTCTGGCCACGCTGGCTTACGATGGTCGACGCCGTGACTTTGCTCGAGGTGAGCTGCTCGCGGCTTTACGGATTATTGATCAAGGTGATATCGCTGCTGAAGACATGAAGGGCTCCTGGGCTGGGGCGATGGGACATACTCAGTTTATTCCCAGTAGCTTCGAAGCCTATGCCGTCGATGGCGACGGTGACGGTCGGCGCGATATTTGGGACAGCATCCCCGATGTCATGGCATCAACGGCCAACTATCTTGACCGAGCCGGATGGCAAACCGGTCAACCCTGGGGTATTGAGGTACGCCTGCCCGAAGGGTTTGATTACGCCCAGACCGAACGCCGCAGCAGTGCCGAGTGGCGCAACCAAGGCGTACAGGCGCAGCAGGGCGAATTGCCGAACTTCGATAGCGCCGCTATCGTGGTACCCGCTGGCGCTAATGGCCCTGCATTTTTGGTAGGTGCTAATTTCCGTGCGATTTTACGCTATAACAATGCCACCAGTTATGCACTGGCCGTTGCGACTTTAGGCGATGCGATCGCTGGACGCGAGGGCATTCAGCACAGCTGGCCCCGGGATCAAGCGCCACTTACTCGTGACGATGTTCAAGAACTTCAGCGCGCGTTGAACCGGGTAGGATACTCTGTAGGCGGCGCGGACGGCATTATGGGGCCCAACACCCGGCAAGGTTTGCGGAACTTTCAGCGTGATCAAGGGTTAATACCGGATGGGTTTGCGACCCAGGAGCTACTTGAACAGCTACGCCAGCGTTCGCAGTAAGCAGTGTTAAAAGGGTGCTTCTAATTTCCAAGGATGATGTTATGCAGTTGATAGATAAGATGTTTTTTAACAGAGTGATGTTAGGTGCCGTGTTGTTAGGTTCTGGTCTGTCTGCTTCCATGGCGATGGCAGATGATGACCAGGTATTCGGCTGGGTTGAAAAAGCCACCCTGCAACCCTGGGATATCGAGGTAAAAGCCAAGCTCGATAGCGGAGCATTAACCTCTTCATTAGACGCTCGCGATATAGAGATGTTCGAGCAGGGTGACGAGGAGTGGGTGCGCTTTCGTTTGAAGCTTGAAGATCAAGCAAGCGGAGACGTATTCAGCGACCAAATTGAGCGGCCGCTTTATCGAGAATTGGCTGTTCGCGGAGCAGGCGGCCGCGACGAGCGTCCCGTGGTGTTGTTGGAAGTTTGTATGGGCGACACCATTTACGAAGAGCAGTTTAGTCTACGTGACCGTGAAGAAATGAACTATCCGCTGCTGCTCGGTCGTCGTACCATTAGCCACCTTGGCTTGCTGGATGTGCGTGAAACCTTCTTGCAGGAGCCCGAGTGTGGGGAAAACTCTACCGTTGTGCCCCACGACCCAGAAGATGAACAGTCCTAACTTACCTATCGATAAATGCTTAAAACAGCCGTGATAGAAGCGCGGTCACGGCTGTTTCAACGCGTAAAATGCGCGGGCCTAGATGCATACCCTCGCAACCTGCTAGCATTAGTTGCTCTACCTCCCAAGCAATAAAACCGCCCTCAGGGCCTACCAATAGCAGGGTAGGTTCACTTATGTCTCTTGGGCAAGCGTTGGGCATGCCAGGATGGGCTACGAGTCCGCGGCGTTCGCTGAGTAAGCCAGGCAGTTGCTGCTTCAAAAAAGGACGAAAGCCTTTGCTCAGGGTGACCGATGGTAGCTGGGTGTCGCGGGCTTGCTCTAAGCCGAGTACCAAGTGCTGGTGGATTTTCTCCGGGCGTAACTCAGGGGATTGCCAGTAGCTCTTCTCAACCCGTTTAGTATGTAGCAGGGTGATCTCTTTGACGCCTAGTGCCGTCACATGCTCTAACGTACGCGCCAACATACGGGGACGGGGCAGAGCCAATGCCAAATGTACGGGTAACGGTGGCGGCGGTGGTTCATCAAGGTTTTCTAATTGGAAATACGCGCGCTCAGCGTTGAGCTCTTTTAGCATCGCTTTGCCCATGGCGCCGCCTTGCACACCCACGGTGAGCCGGTCGCCAGGTGCCGATCGATGGACATCACGAAGGTGTTTTAGTCGGCGTGGATCGGTGATGCAGACGTGGCCGTCATTGGTGAGATCGTTGGGATTGAGCAGAATCAAATTCATAATGATGGTCTATTGGTCACAAAGCAGGCACGGTACGCCTTGCTAAACTATTAAGGTGGCTTGCATAGGCGCGTGGTGCAGGCACAATATCAGCAACGGAACCAGTAACGGGAATAAAAAAGTCCCTATCGCGTTTAAGGAGATGCGCCGTGCGCGTAATTCGCAAATATGCAAACCGCAGGTTGTACGATACTCAGCAGAGTCGTTATGTGACGCTGGAAGACCTGCGTCGGTTAATCATCGAAGAAGAGCCGTTCAGGGTGGAAGATGCCAAAAGCGGAGAAGACCTGACGCGGACTATTCTGCTCTCTATCATTATTGAGCAGGAGCAAGCGGATAGCGAAGCGGAAGTGTTTTCAAACGATCTTCTAGCGCAGCTTATCCGGGTTTACGATATGACCTCACCGTTGCCGCTGTCGCGTTACCTCGAACAGGGTACGCAACTGATGTTGGAGCAGCAGAAACGTTTGCAGAGCCAGTGGAAACAGGCAATGCGCAACACGCCGTTAGAATTTATGCGTGAGCTTGCCGAAGAGAACATGCGCTTTTGGCAAAATACCTTGAATCAGCCGGGTCAAGCCGATGAGTCGAGTGATGCTGAGCAGCCTGAGAGCGATAGCAACGATACCAGCAAAGATAACAAACCCTCCTCCTGACCCCACTTGGTGCTGCGCTGTGGCATAATGCCGCCGATATACGCTCTCCCGTTTGAGAAGGATGCACATGAAGGTTTTGATGATAGGCGGCGGTGGTCGCGAGCACGCCCTGGCTTGGAAATTGGCGCAATCTACCCAGGTTGAGCAGGTCTTTGTCGCCCCCGGCAATGCCGGCACCGCGGCGGAAGCGAAGCTGACCAACGTAGCGATTGCCGCAACGGATCTCGACAGCCTGGTCGCTTTTGCCCGTGATGAGCAGATTGGCTTGACCGTGGTGGGGCCGGAGGCTCCCTTGGTTGAAGGTGTTGTTGACCGGTTCCAAGCGGCCGGTCTGACTATCTTTGGCCCTACTCAGGCGGCTGCTCAGTTGGAAGGCTCAAAATCATTTACCAAGGACTTCCTGGCCCGTCATGATATTCCTTCGGCTGACTACCAAACGTTTACTGACGTAGACTCTGCGCTTGCCTATTTAAGCAAAATGGGCGCACCCATTGTGATTAAGGCGGATGGCCTAGCAGCGGGCAAAGGCGTCATCGTGGCGCTGAGTGAAGCCGAAGCTGAGGCTGCTATTCGCGATATGCTGGAGGCCAATACCTTCGGCGGTGCAGGCGCTCGCGTGGTTATCGAAGAGTTTCTGGAGGGCGAAGAGGCGAGCTTTATTGTCATGGTGGACGGCGAGCATGTGGTACCCATGGCCACCAGCCAAGACCACAAACGCGCTTATGATGGTGATACCGGCCCTAATACCGGCGGTATGGGCGCCTATTCACCAGCACCTGTGGTCACGCCCGAGGTTGATGCACGTATCATGGAGCAGGTCATTCTGCCCACCGTGAGGGGCATGGCTGCAGAAGGCAATGCTTATACAGGGTTCTTATATGCAGGCCTGATGATAGACGCGGCGGGTAACCCCAAGGTTATTGAGTACAACTGCCGCTTTGGTGATCCTGAAACTCAGCCAATCATGCTGCGCTTAACCTCTGACTTCGCTGAGCTTTGCTTAGCGGGTGCCCAGGGCAAGCTGGATGGGCAACGCTGCGAATGGGATTCCCGTGCAGCGGTGGGCGTGGTGCTGGCGGCCGGAGGCTACCCTGGCAGCTACCGCAAGGGTGACGTGATTCACGGTTTAGCTGCGGCTGAAGAAACGGGCTGCAAAGTGTTCCACGCCGGTACCGCGCAGGATTCCCAGGGCGAGATTATTACGGCAGGTGGCCGTGTGCTGTGTGTAACGGCATTGGGCAATAGCGTCTCAGCGGCGCAGCAGCAAGCGTACCAAGGCGTTAATGCTATTCACTGGGACGGCGTCGAGTGTCGCCGTGATATCGCCTTCAGGGCGATTGCCCGAGAGGAGTAAGCACGCCTTACGCTAAGCTAATACTGACGAGGAAACAGGGCATGGAGCGTGTCAAGCTGGACTTTCCCGCTGAGGCGGTCATACATCGTCACCCCTTGACCGTGAGGGTAACCGATATGAACTACGGCCGTCACTTGGGGCATGATGCGCTGGTATCACTGCTCCACGAGGCGCGCATTCAAGCCTTTGCTGCACTGGATCTGCCTGAGTGGGATATGCAGGGATACCCTTCGGTGGTCGCTGATCTCGCCGTTCAGTATCAAAGTGAAGCGCGCTGGCCCGATGGCCTAACGATTGCCACCGCTGTACCCGAGCCCCAAGGCAAAGCGTTGACGATCTATCAGCGCATCTACCAGGCAGATTCTCAGCAGGTAGTTGCTACCGCACGGATCAATCAGCTACTGATTGATCGTGCTACTGGGCGTCCTGTCGAAGTACCTGAGCAGGTTAAACAAGCGCTTTCCCACGCGAGGTATGGCTGATGTCTCGGGAGTATCCGATTATCGCGGTAACCGGTTCCTCAGGGGCGGGTACCACCACCGTGAAGCGCAGCTTTGAGCGCATGTTTCTGCGCGAAGATGTGCATGCAGCAATGGTTGATGGCGATGCCTTTCACCGCTATACCCGTGATGACCTGCACCGCATCTTCCGAGAAGAGCCAGAACGCAAAGACGAACTTTCGCATTTTGCCGTAGAGGCGAATTTGCTGGATCGTCTGGAAGGGTTGTTTAGTGAGTATGGCGAACACGGTTCGGGGACTTTTCGGCACTATATTCATGCTGAAGATAAGCAGAAAATTGAAGCAGGCTGCCGGGTAGGTACTTTCACCGAGTGGCAGTCGCTGCCCTGTGGTACCGACCTGCTGTTTTATGAAGGCTTGCATGGTGGGCTGGTCACTGAAGAGTATGACATTGCCCGCCATGTGGATCTGTTGGTTGGTGTGGCGCCGACCATGAATCTTGAATGGATTCAAAAGATCGACCGTGATACTAAGCTGCGGGGCTACTCACAAGAAGCGGTCATTGACACTATCCTGGGCCGGATGGATGACTATGTGCGCTACATCCAACCGCAGTTTTCGCGTACTCACATCAATTTTCAACGTGTGCCCACCGTCGATACCTCTAACCCCTTTGAAGTGCAGGATATTCCCACCGACGCTGAGTCGTTCGTGGTCATCCGTTTTCGTGATCCCTCCACCGTTGATTTCCCTTGGCTGCTGGCGATGATTAAGGACTCGTTTATGACCCGTCCGCACACGTTGGTGGTGCCGGGGGCGCGGATGTCGCTGGCGATGGAGTTGATTCTTGCCCCCTTGGTTAGGCATCTTCTTTCCCAGAGACGATTTCGTTAAAAGGTCGTGGGCTTGAAGCTACCTCTCACCGGTGCAATTCATCGGTGCAATCATCAGACTGGCAGAGATAATTCGACACTTAAGTGGCAAGTAGTTAATAAAGGAGAGCTGTATGGATTGTCTGTTTTGTAAAATCATTAACCGTGAAATTCCCGCTGATATCGTTTATGAAGATGACCACGTGTTGGCATTCAATGATATTGGCCCCCAGGCGCCTACTCATCAGCTAATCATTCCTAAAAAGCATATCGCCACGCTCAATGATATCGATGAGGCTGATATTGCCACAGTAGGGCGGCTTCAGTTTACCGCCGCCAAGCTTGCCCGCGAGCAGGGGTTTGCTGAAGATGGCTACCGCGTGGTGATGAACTGCAACGAAATGGGCGGACAAACGGTCTACCATATTCATATGCATCTACTCGGTGGGCGTGCATTCACATGGCCTGCCGGTTGAGTTCGGCAGATCGCTATCGCAAGTCAACGGAGTGTTGCCATGGATCGTCAACAGAGTCGTTCAGATCGCCTGATACATCAGTTCGATACCATTTTACGAACGCTTATGCCACACGCTGCTTCACCACAGCGCACCAGCCCCGCTGAAGGTGTGGCTGAGGGAACGTTCGACGATCAAGAACGCCGCCATGCAGCAGGTTTGATGCGTATCAACCATTCTGGTGAGGTGTGTGTTCAAGCGCTGTATCAGGGGCAGGGCGTGACCGCTAAACTTCCTCATGTGCGTCACCAGATGGAGCAGTCGGCGCTAGAGGAGATCGATCATCTTGCCTGGTGTGATGAGCGTCTAGAGCAGTTGCAGAGCCGAACAAGCTGCTTAAACCCGTTGTTTTATGCCGCTTCCTTTGGCATTGGCGCGGCCACTGGGGCGGTCAGTGATCGTATTAGTTTGGGATTGGTTGCCGCGACCGAAGAGCAGGTAGGTAAGCATCTTGATTCACACCAACAGTCGCTACCCCGTGGTGACAACCGCTCCCGCGCCATACTGCGCCAGATGGCAGTTGATGAAGCTCACCATGCTCAGCTTGCCTTAGAAGCGGGGGGCGTTCGCTTTCCGGCACCGGTGAAGTGGGGCATACGGCTGGCCTCTAAGGTAATGACTAAAAGCGCCTATCATCTCTGAGACATATTCACGTTGCATAATGGGTTAAGTGGCGGTGTAGGGAAGTCGTTACCAAGGAGAGGAGCAAGAAGATGCTAGGCAATGCAGTGCTGTTTTTAATTATTGCGATCATCGCTGGGGCGGTCGGTTTTTCTGGCATTGCCGGGGCGGCGTCCACCATTGCGCAAATTTTGTTTGTGCTGTTTCTTATTTTGTTTCTTGTGTCATTTTTTACCGGCCGCAGACGTTAGGGCTTTGCGCTAGCGTCAGTGCAAACACAAACTAAAAGGCCCCGCTCTGCGGGGCCTTTTGCTGTCAGCATTGACTGCCAGCGTGATGCTAATGATTAAGCATCAATACGCTTATACTTCATGCGCTTAGGCGTATCGTTTCCGACCCGCTTTCTATGATCCTCTTCGTACTCCGCGTAGTTGCCTTCAAATAAGACCACTTCAGAGTCACCTTCAAAGGCCATAATGTGCGTGGCGATACGGTCAAGGAACCAACGATCGTGAGAGATCACCATAGCGCAGCCCGGGAAGGCTAGAAGCGCGTCCTCCAGTGCCCGCAGGGTTTCAATATCCAGGTCGTTGGAGGGCTCATCGAGCAGCAGCACGTTAGCGCCTTGCTTGAGCGTTTGGGCAAGCTGTAAGCGACCGCGCTCACCACCGGAAAGCTCCGACAAACGCTTCTGCTGGTCGTTACCCTTAAAGTTGAAGCGACCCACATAGGCACGCGAGGAGACTTCGTAGCCGTTAATATTAAGGATATCCTGACCATCCGAAACGGCTTCCCACACGCTCTGCTTGTCATCTAAGCCGTCGCGTAGCTGTTCGACGTAAGCGATATCGACCGTTTCACCCACCAGGACTTCGCCTTCGTCCGGCTGCTCTTTACCGGTAATCAGTTTAAAGAGCGTCGATTTACCCGCACCGTTACCACCGACGATACCAACGATCGCACCCTGGGGAATGGTGAAGGAGAGGTTCTGGTAGAGCAGCTTGTCATCGAAGCGTTTAGCCACATCACGAAACTCAATGACGTTATCGCCCAGGCGCGGGCCAGGCGGAATATAAATTTCATTGGTCTCATTACGCTTTTGGAAGTCGCCAGACTGCATCTCTTCAAAGCGGTTGAGGCGTGCTTTGCTCTTTGCCTGGCGGCCTTTGGCGTTACTGCGCACCCACTCAAGCTCTTGCTTGATGGCTTTCTGACGCGAGGCTTCCTGCTTGGCTTCCTGGTTCAAACGCTGATCTTTCTGCTCCAGCCACTGGGAGTAGTTACCCTCGAAGGGTATGCCTTGGCCACGATCAAGCTCCAAAATCCAACCCGCCACGTTGTCCAGGAAGTAGCGGTCGTGGGTGATCGCCACTACTGTACCGTTATAGTCGTGAAGGAAGCGTTCAAGCCAAGCCACCGATTCTGCATCCAGGTGGTTGGTAGGCTCGTCAAGCAGCAGCATATCGGGGCTGGAGAGCAGTAAGCGGCAGAGTGCTACACGACGGCGCTCACCACCTGAGAGGTTACCCACTTTGGCATCCCAGGGGGGGAGTCGCAGTGCTTCGGCAGCAACGTCAAGTTTGCGTTCCAGGTTATGCGCATCAGCAGCTTCGATAATATTTTCAAGCCGGGCCTGCTCGCTGGCTAGCGCATCAAAGTCGGCGTAGGGCTCTGCGTAGGCCGCATACACCCCATCCAACTTCTCCTGGGCATCTTTGATCGCCCCCAGTGCTTCTTCGACGGTGTCGCGGACGTTTTTCTCGTCATCTAGCTGCGGCTCCTGTGGAAGGTAGCCAACATTGATGCCAGGCATCGGACGAGCTTCACCTTCAAACTCTTTATCGACACCGGCCATAATGCGCAGCAGTGTGGATTTGCCCGAACCGTTAAGCCCCAGAACGCCGATTTTGGCGCCAGGGAAAAACGAGAGCGAAATATCCTTGAGAATTTGCTTTTTGGGCGGCACTACTTTGCCAACCCGGTTCATGGTGAAAACGTATTGCGCCATGGAGATCCGTTAAGTTGTTGAAAAGAAGAAAGCGACAGCAGCAGACTGCTGGCTCTTATTGCTGGCTGAAGCGTGATGATAGTGGTCTGCACCAGGAAAGGCTAGGCTACTTGAGGTGTTGGCTAGCTAGGCCCGCTCATTTGCTGAGAAGGCCAAGCTGCTCAAGGATTACTCTTCTTCGTCCCAGTCATCTTCGATGGCGCGCTGAAGTCGTCGCTCTTCCAACCACGCCTCGACTTGGCGCCGCGCGCGTAAGCTGTCAGCTTTGCTCGGTTTGCTTCTGTTGTAGTGGTCGTCATTGACGGCGTCTAAGCTTTCGAACTCATCTGAGTCGAGTGTTTCGTTGCCTAAGGTTTCATGACTTAGGGTCTCACGACTTAGGGGATCACGGCTCATGTGATGTCCTCCAACCCAGCCGGCGTGCCGGCGTAACAACGGCTTCACGCGAGTACATGTGCAGTTTATTAAACACATGCCAACTGCAAAGTGAAGCGCCTAGCGCAATTCAAGCGCCTTGCCGCTATATAACGCCAGTTGGGATGAAGTTCAAGCTTTATAGTTTTTTTTAGTGAGAAAGTTAATGATTAGCTGTTTTCTCGCTGATTTTGTAACTCCGCTAGCGCAAGCTGTGTTTCTACACGCTCCGTTACATCTTTTTGCACGCCAATGTAATACATCAGCTTGTCTGCTTCGTCATAGACCGGCGTAATGGAAAGTTCATTCCAAAACATGGTGCCGTCTTTGCGATAATTACGCAGTACTTCTCGAGAAGGTCGGCCCTCGTTTAGCGCATCTCGAATGGCGACAAGCGCGTCCTGGTCGCGGTCTTCGTTCTGTAAAAAGCGGCAATCGCGATACAGAATTTCATCAGCACTATAGCCCGTCAAGCGTTCAAAGCCTTTGTTGACGTAGATGAGGATATTTTCATCCCCTTCCTGTTCGGCAACGACAATGCCGTCTTCCGATGCGTCAACAATACGTTCGAGCAATTCTGGACTGATCAATGGAGATCGTTTCATCAAGGGGTTCCTGTTGCAGCTCCAATCCTTTCCGTCGTTCACAGTCGCTTTCGCCCATGAGCTAACGGAATTTCCAATCACTTATTATAGGCAGCATAGCAAAGGCGCCACTACATCACTGCTATTCGGCCCTATCATGGCGAGCGTTGTCACGCATTGCAATCGCGAACGCTACGCTAATGTAGGTAGAGCTCTCGATAGCACGCTTGAATACATGTGGTTACCGGTGGCGCGTCACTCGACTTCAGGTAATTGTTGGGCGCTAAGTATGGCCCCCACGGCGGTAGCCGCTAGCACGAGGAGTAATGTGCCGCTACCAAACCACTGGGCAAAGGCGCCAATAAGGCCACCTACAATCAACATTAAGACGCCGGTTAAGGTATTCGAGAGCGCCACGTAAAGCGCACGATTATCTTGGTTGGCCATATCGACGAGGTAGGTTTTACGCCCTAAGCGTACGCCGTGGTGAACAATCACGAGTAGTGCATAAACCGCTGCATAGGGCCATACACTGTGTGTCCACTCGCCGGGTAACCAAGCTAAACTAGCGCCCATTACGCAGCAAATGGCGGTACCGATCGCCGCATCGCGCATCACGCCACGGCTCGACTGATCCGCCCGTTTCCCCCATACCGGGCTAGCTACCATCGCGGCCAGCCCCGACACCACAATCAGTATGCCCAGGCCTCCCAGGTCGGTGCCGCTTTGGTTTTGCCCTAGCAGGGCGATGTAGGGTAGGGCGAGTGCACTTGAGAGCAGCAGCGCCCTGGCAAGGTTGAAGTGTAAAAAAGTACGGTCATCTTTTAACAGCGACAGTCCCTGTTTAATACTGTCCCAGCCGTTTTCGCCGCCTTCTACTGCCCCAGGGGCTTCTTTGATGCGTGCGGCGGCGATGGCATTGATTAGCCACCCGCAGGCAGCTATGGCCAGCAGTACCGCCACCACTAAATGGCCGGGTCGGCTCTCAAACAACATTAGCAGTGTCCCAGCGACCAGCGTTGCACCACCAGCAATGCTGCCGCTCCAGCCCATTAGCGTACCGCGGCGGCGCTTGGCAATGGTTTTGCCCAGCACATCTTTTGTGGCAATTGAGGATAAGCCACGTGCCAGTGAGAGCAGAACTAATGCTGTGAGCACTAACGCTCCGCCCAAGGTGCCGGTGGCGAACAGCGCCAGTACGGCAAGCGTTAAGGCAGCGAAGGCTTGGGTCAGCGCGCCGACCACCCACACCCATTTGCGCTTAGGTTTTAAGCGAATAAACCCCGCTACGAAGATTTGCGGCAGCAGGGCACCCGATTCTCGGATGGGGACCAGCAGACCTACCATCCAGATGGGAGCGCCAATAATGCCCATCAGCCAGGGTAAGACTAAACGCGCGCTCGACAGCTCGTCAGCCAGTTTATTGCCCAAAGAGGCCCATATATGTAGAAAAAAATTACGCGGTTGTTCGTCGCAGGCGCTTTCAGGTATGTCGTCGCACATGCGGCTGTCGTCATCGCCCGTTAGCCACTCATACAGGCGAGTTTGTGAAACGTTATGTTCGGCCATTGGGACTCCTTCTTAATCGACCTATCTCAAGCGACCTGTCTCAAGAGAGCTATTTCAAGAGAGCTATCTCAAGCCATCTCAAAATGACAGAATATCCTTTTAGAATGCCACATTAACTTGCCTGGGAGATCAGGGATGTCACGTATTCAAATCCGTTATTGCACGCAATGCCAATGGCTGCTGCGCAGTGGTTGGTATGCACAGGAGTTGCTCTCAACCTTTGGTGAAGATTTAAGCGAGGTCTCATTAGCCCCTTCCCATGGCGGTACGTTCGAGATCTGGTGTGATGATCTGCTGTTATGGGAGCGCAAGCGCGATGGCGGTTTCCCAGATATCAAGCTTCTTAAGCAGCGTGTACGCGACCAGTTGGAGCCGGGTCGAGATTTAGGGCATATCGACCGATGAATCAGGATAGGCAAGCAATCCTGTTTGGCTTAGGGGCCGTCGCATTATGGTCGACGGTGGCAACGGCCTTCAAAGTGGCACTCGCTTGGATGAGCCCTCTAGAGCTGATGTGGCTCGCAGCGCTTGTTTCTTGGGCACTGATGGGGGCGCTGGTCATCAAGCAGGGAAATATCGCCACAGCGTTGCGCACCGGTTGGAAGACAGCAGCGTGGGCAGGGCTTATGAACCCAGTGGCTTATTATTTGGTGCTCTTCGCCGCCTATGACCGTCTCCCAGGGCAAGAGGCGATGGCACTAAATTACACCTGGGCCTTAGCGATGGCATTTTTGGCCGTGCCTTTGCTCGGGCAGCGCTTAACGCGTATGGATATTGTTGCTGGGCTGGTCGCCTACGCAGGCGTATGGGTGATAGCAACACGAGGCGCGGTTTTAAATGTCTCTTTTGCCGACCCGCTAGGGGTCGTGCTGGCACTCGCTTCGACTCTTCTTTGGGCGCTGTATTGGCTGCTTAATGCGCGGGATAGCCGACCACCCCTTGTTGGCCAGTGGCAAAACTTTAGCGTTGGCCTACCTGTGTTGACCCTATTGCTATTACTGGGCCCCGGTTACCAGTGGCACGGTTGGCCTGCCTTTGGTGCTGGTGTGTATGTGGGGCTATTTGAAATGGGGGTGGCCTTCATTCTGTGGCAGTTGGCAGTGCATAAAGTGTCGCGCACGGCCAAAGTCTCCAACCTGATTTTTCTCTCACCTCCTGTATCACTGCTGTTACTTTTCCTGGTAGTGGGAGAGCCTATTTTGCCTTCAACGTTGATTGGGCTAGTGCTGATACTGCTGGGTCTCGGGCTGCAACAAGCACAGAAAAACGAATAATTCTGAATATTTTTTTGTGTTTTAATGGTGTTCTTATTGTAATTTTTTGTGACATTTGGTTTTATAGCCTCAGGATGAGTAGGAAATTAACTAAATTAGGCTAAGCTCAGCTAATTAAGTTTTATCTACCATGTGTTTACTTCAAAAATTGGGCGCTCGTAGAGGGACACAGGCTCACTTCGGGATGAGACTTCGCGGGCTTACGCTTGAAGCAATAGTGCAGCATGGCTCAATGGGTCACACGAATAATGAGCTGCGTGCAATGAGTGCCACATCATAGGGAACGCTGACGATGAAAAAAAATGCCGTATCGAGACTAAAAAAAACCTTCTGTCACCATGTTTTTAAGCCGCTGACAATGACCACGTTAGCGTGTGTCCCGCTTACGGCATTAGCGCAGTCGCTACCCGCTAGCCTCTACGCGCCAGGTGCCACTGATCTTCCCAGTACTATTCAACAAACGATCATTACTAATCCCGATGTAAACGCTGCATGGGCGAACTTTAGCGCTTCTGGGAGCGATGTCAGAGTCGCAAAGGGTAATTATTTGCCTTCTATTGATATCTCTGCGGGCGTGGGTCGGCAAGACCAGCAAAATGATGGGCGCGGAAGCTATAGCAGTGACTTTGCTGAGCTCACGCTCACCCAAATGGTGTTTGATGGGTTTGCCACCCGTAGCGAAGTAGAGCGTTTGGATCGCACTCGGCTGATTGCCTATTTTGAGCTGCTGGGTGCAAGTGAAGAGGTGACGCTTGAAGCTTTTCGCACCTACCTTGATGTGCTTCGCTACCGCGAGATGGTGCGTTTAGCTCAAGATAATTACCGCGAACACCAACGTGTGTTCTCGCAAATTGAAGAGCGTGCGCTTTCCGGGGCGGGCCGTGGCGTTGACCTAGAGCAAATTAGCGGCCGTTTGGCATTAGCCGAATCCAACTTGATGACCGAGGCGTCGAACCTGCACGATGTAACGGCTCGCTATCAGCGTATCGTAGGCGAACTTCCTCCTCAGAATATGTCGCCTGCACCTAGCTTGGCCGATGAACTACCCGCTGGTGTCAACCAAGCGATCGAAATGGCATTTGAGGGGAACCCTGAGTTCCATGCCGCGATTGAAAATATTGCTGTGCAACGTGCGGAACAAGAGGCTGCGAAGGCCGCCTTTATGCCCCGCCTGGATATACAGGGACGTACGGGCACCAATAATCAAGACGACTCGATAGCTGGGCGCAGTGATGAGCACAGTATTCAACTGGTCGCCAGCATGAACCTCTATCGCGGTGGTTCTGATAGTGCAGCTTTTGATGCGGCGGCCACGCGTATTGAACAAGCTGTCAACCAGCGCGAAACGGCTTGTACAAACGTACGTCAAACCACGCAAATTGCTTATAACGATACCCAGCGTTTGGGTGAGCAATTGAACTATTTGAATGATCATCGCCAATCGATTAACCGGGTTCGTGGGGCTTACCAGCAGCAGTTTGATATTGGCCAACGTACTTTGTTGGACGTGCTTGATAGTGAAAACGAGTACTTCGAAGCCAGCCGAGCCTACGCGAATGCAGAGTTTGACTTAACTTTGGCTCAAGCGCGTACGCTAGCAGCAATGGGGCAGCTTATGCACACCCTTGAAGTGGTGCGTGACGATATCCCCACTCTTGACGAATTGGGGTACGACGACGCCACACTTAGCGCTGAGATGGCCTGTGGAACGGAAGGGCCTCGTGGCTTTAATTTAGAAGACTTTACGCGCGGTATTTCTTCGCTACCCACTCAAGTAGATATGATAGCTTTGTCTTATTCAGCCAATGAGGAGCCAGTCATTACTTCTCAAAATCTACAATTGAGTCACGAGGATACGTTTGTCACTAACGGCTAACGTGTCTGGATGTTGCTGTATAAAAAACAGGGTTGTTCGTCGTCTGGCGGCGAAGGATTAGCGGCTTCCGCTAATCATAGGGGAAATAGATGTCTAAATAGGCATTAGGGGAATGAGGTTTCTGTGACACAAACCAAGCTGGAAAGGCCGATCGCTGCAAATGCTAGCGAGCAGCCAGTAGGCGATGAGTTACTCGAATGTTTGAAAGCGGTTGCCTCATTTCATCAGCATGAGGTGTCATCAGAGGCCCTTAGAGCTGGCTTGCCCTTGGAGCAGGGCAAGCTAACGCCTTCCGTATTTGGTAGGGCTGCCTCCCGTGCTGGACTGACGGCGCGAATTGTTAAAAGTAAGCTGTCGGCGCTTAACCCCGCTCTCTTTCCCGCTATTCTATTGCTGGAACCAGGTAGGGCGTGCGTACTGTTGGGGATAGATCTCAAACAGCAAAAAGCGAACGTCATTTTTCCTGAACTATCTGAATCAAACGTTGAACTGCCCCTGGAAGAGCTGTATGCAGGCTATAGCGGCGAAGCTATTTACGTTCGCCCTAAGTTTTTAGCGGATAACGCCTCGGAACCAGGCGTCAAGAAACGCCGCGACCAGCACTGGTTTTGGGGCGTCATTCGCGAAAGCAGACCTCTCTATCGCGATATCGTGTTGGGGTCAGTGGCGATCAATGTGTTTGCCATCGCCATGCCGCTGTTCGTGCTTAACGTCTATGACCGAGTAGTGCCCAATCAGGCAACGGAAACGCTATGGGTGCTGGCAATAGGCATCTTTATAGTGCTGTGCTTTGATTTGGTACTCAGGCTAATGCGCAGCAGCTTTGTCGACTTAGCCGCTAGCCGTGCGGATGTGAAGCTCTCTTCCTCAATCATGGCTAAAGCATTGGGCCTTCGTTTAGAAGAGCGCCCCGCATCAACCGGCTCGTTCACTTCGACGCTCCAGTCTTTTGAGTCGGTACGCGCGTTTATTGGTTCTGCGACCATTCTGGGGATTGTCGATCTTCCGTTCGTACTGATGTTTGCGGCGATTATCGCGCTGATTAATCCCTGGCTAGTGCTGCCGGTATTGGTGGGCATCGTATTTGTGCTGCTCTACGCGCTGGCTGCTCAGGGTAAGCTTCATGAACTTTCTCAAACTACCTGGGAAGTCGGCGCACAGCGCAACTCACTGTTGGTAGAGTCTATTTCCCAATTAGAAAATGTTAAGGCCCTGCGGGCTGAAAGCCGTATCCAGCGCCACTGGGAAAAATCATCTGCCTTCCTTTCCCGTACTGGCGCGCAGCTTAAGATGGTGAGCACCTCAGTCTCCAGCGTGGCCCAGTGGGCGCAGCACAGTGTGGCGGTGTGCGTCATTATCGTCGGTGTATATCAAATCATCGAAGGTAACCTCACCCAGGGTGGGTTGATTGCCGCTTATATGCTCTCTTCCCGGGCGATGGCACCTATAAGTCAGGCTGCAGCGCTGCTGGCGCAATATCATCAATCCTCCACGGCGCTTGAGTCACTCAATGCGGTAATGGATAAGAAGGTTGAGCGCCATGAAGGCAAGGCTTATGTAGAAAAGCCCAGCTTCGCCGGCAATATACGCCTTGAGAAAGTCACTCTTCGTTACCCCAATGAAGAGCGCGAGGCGCTGAAAGATGTATCGATAACTGTCAAAGCCGGTGAGAAAGTTGCGTTACTTGGCCGCATTGGTTGCGGCAAATCTTCATTAAACAAGCTAGTGCTAGGGTTTTATCAGCCAACCTCGGGGGCCGTGCTGGTTGATAACGTGGATATTCGCCAGTTAGACCCACTGCAGTTGCGCCGTCATATTGGCTATGTTCCTCAAGACGTTAGCCTGTTTTCAGGATCTCTGCGGGACAATATTGTGGCGGGTGGCGGTAGCGACCGCGTTGAGGATGAGGCATTGCTTAGAGCGATTGACTTGGCCGGCCTAGAGTCACTCGTCAACAACCACCCACATGGCGTGGATTTGCAAGTAGGTGAACGCGGCCAAGCACTTTCCGGCGGGCAAAAACAGTCTGTCGCCATTGCCCGTGCGCTAGTGCAGGATCCGCCTATTTTGCTGTTAGATGAACCGACAAGCTCTATGGATAATGCTAGCGAAGAAGCGTTTAAAGCCAACCTTAAAAACGTCGCTGCTGGCAAAACCATCCTAGTGGTCACGCACCGTACCTCGCTCCTCTCATTGGTCGACCGAATTATTGTCATGGATGCTGGCAAGGTCGTAGCGGATGGCCCGCGGGATACAGTGGTAGAGGCATTGCGTAAAGGCCAGATCGGGAGGGCATCGTAATGGCGCGTAAACCCTCTTCCACGACCGAGCAAAAAGGTTTTGACGCCATTGGCCGTTTTTCAGAAAAAGGCCAAAAACCATTTCGCCCTTTTATGGATCGCTTGTTTGCCAAGCGTGTGACCTCTGCCCACCTAAACCGCGATTGGGCAAGCGATACCGACTGGGCGCGTATGCAGCAAGAGCCCATTCGTGCACGGTTATTCCTCTATACCGTCCTGCTCACTGTGGTTGCGTTGTTAGTGTGGGCGTATTTTGCTTCTATCGATGAAGTAACCCGTGGGGCAGGGCGAGTGATCCCTGCAAGCCAACTACAGCGTATCCAGTCTTTTGATGGTGGCGTTGTTGAACAGATCTTTATTCGCGAAGGGCAGATCGTCGAGGCAGGTCAAGTGCTGATGCAGATCGACCCTACGCGCTTTGTTTCTGATTTTCGAGAAAACCGTGCCCAGCGTTATGCGCTTCAGGCGCGTGCTGAAAGGCTACGTGCGCTAGCAACGGGTACTGCGTTTGAGCCTTCCGAAGAGCTCCGTCAAGAAGTGCCTGACATTGTGATGCAAGAGCGCGAGGTTTATGAAAGCCGTCGTGAAGAGTTGCGCGAACAAGAAAATGTGCTTAATGACCGCATTCGTCAGCGTCAGGAAGAGCTGCGAGAGGCGCAAGCTCGCCGTGATACAGCCCAGCGTGAAGTCAATATGGCCAGTCAAGAGCTTAACTTGACTCGCCCGCTGTTGGCTTCGGGGGCTGTGTCTGAGGTAGAAGTGCTACGCTTAGAGAGAGATGTATCTAGTGCCACAGGGGAGCGTAACCAAGCGGATGCCGCTGTTTCACGTTTAGAGGCCGGGGTGGAAGAAGCAGAAGGGCAATTGCTGGAGCTGGGTGCCGAACGCCGGAGTGAGTGGCGGAATGATCTGGCTCAAACGTTGGGCGACCTAAATGCATTGCAACAATCGGGAACTGGTTTGCAGGATAAGGTACGACTGACCGAAATTCGCTCGCCGGTTGATGGTATTGTTCAGCGCATACATATCAACACCATAGGTGGTGTTGCTCAGCCAGGGGAAGAGGTTGTTGAAATCGTGCCTACTGACGACCAACTGCTGGTTGAGGCGCGCATCGCCCCGCAAGATATCGCCTTTTTGCATCCTGGGCAGCCTGCGACTATCAAACTGACGGCCTATGACTATGCCATTTATGGTGGCTTACAGGCCGAGCTTGAGCGTATTAGCGCCGATACCATTACTGATGATGACGGTAATACCTTCTATCAAGTGCGGGTGCGCAGTTTAGAAAACGAAAATGTCGCCGATAAACTACAAGTAATTCCCGGCATGACGGCGCAAGTGGACATAGTAACGGGCAAGCGCACAGTGATGCAGTTTATGCTGAAACCTGTCTTAAGAGCGTGGCGTGATTCCATGGGGGAACGCTGATGAAGCATTGGTTCATTACCAGCGACGGTAGTTTAAAAGGGCGTTGGAAAAAAGCGTTTGAAAATATTGGTTCATCAGACCCTGAAGCCGTGCTCCAATCGGCTCAACCGAACGACTTGGTATGGCTTTCCACTACTGTTAAAAATTGGCCACAGTTAGTCCCTTTAATTGTTGCTGAAGGTGCTGTTGCCGTAGTGCTCAGTTATGCACCGGATGACCGGGAAGCGTTGAGAGCGTTAGATCTTGGTGCTCGTGGCTATGTGCATACCTTAGCCGCCCCTGAGGTGCTTAAGCAGGTGGCATTGGTGGTGACCAATCAAGGCATATGGGTAGGACAAGAGCTGCTAGCCAAAGTGCTGGGTGGCTCATTTAAGACGCTCCAGCAGCGCCATCAAGGCGCCTCATTTCAGTATAGTGAATATCTTGAACTGCTAACTGAGCGGGAGCGAGGAGTGGCACTCGCCGTGGCTCGGGGTGCTACCAATAAAGAGGTGGCGAGACAGTTGGATATTACCGAGCGTACCGTTAAGGCGCATTTAAGCGCTATTTTTAAAAAATTAGCGGTACGGGATCGGCTGCAGTTGATCCTTAAGCTGGCCCCGATTGCTGAACAGTTAAGTTCTTAGCATAGCCAGACATTAATTGTTGGGAGATATTCACCAATAGTGGCATCACTAATCAGTCGTTGTTGCGTTACAGAATGAGGCCTAAAAGGCCTCATTTTTTTGTCCATCGGTACAATACTTTTTAATTGCTTACTCACCTAGGATGGATTCATGTGCCGCTAATCTCACTAGTGCTAATTCACTAGGATTAAGTGGCACCAAACAGTGATCGGTCAATGATCTAGGAGTGACACATGGCAACTGCAACGGTAATCGCTATTACAGGGCAAGCATGGGCGCGTGACGAAGCTGGCAATCTACGTGAGCTGCGCATTGGTGATACGCTTCAAGAAGGCGAAACGCTAATCACCTCCGATAATGGTCGCGTAGAGCTAGATTTCGCTGACGGTACGGACGCCAATGTAGTAGAGGGCGGTCAAGAGGTGGCCGTTACTGCCGACTTGGTTAGTGATCTTATCGTTGCAACGGAAGACGCCAGTGCCCAAGACGACGATCTTGATGCCCTGCTTGCCGCCCTAGACGACGGAGAGGGCGATTTACTTGACCTGCTTGACGCGACTGCAGCCGGTGGTGGTGCCGGTGGCGGTGGCGGTGGCAGCGATTTCGTACGCGTTGCTCGTATCGCCGAAGAAACCGATCCGCTTAGTTTCAGCACCGAAGGTGGTCTAGAGGGCACTGAGTTTGTTGAATTTGACGGTGGTGCTGTAGCAACGGCTACCGCTGATGAAGTGCCTGAGCAAGAACCCGAACCGACCCCCGAGCCAGAACCGACCCCCGAGCCAGAACCGGCCCCCGAACCAGAACCGACCCCTGAGCCAGAACCGACCCCTGAGCCAGAACCGACCCCTGAGCCAGAACCGACCCCTGAGCCAGAACCGACCCCTGAGCCAGAACCAACTCCAGGTACTGGAGTGACTGGTGTTATTACCCTAAGTGTTCCTCAGCAGGTCATTGAAGGTGAGTCGATCACCGTTTCAGCCAGCGTTAGCAGCGCCCCTCAGGGCAGTCCGTTGGTTATTACACTGAATAATGGGCAACAGATCACTATTGCCGCGGGTGAAACAACTGGCAGTGTGACCTTCGACAGCCGCTCGGATGATGTCTACGAGCAAGGCGAGGAAAGCCAGACTTTTGCTATCACAGGCACTACTGGTGGTGAGTTCGAGTCCCTGGATAGCAGTGCCGAAGCCACCGTCGTCACGATTGACGACAGCGACACCGTCACCGCCACCCTGAGTGCCGACAGTGACAGCGTCGCCGAAGGCGGCACCGTCACTTACACCGTGACGCTGACCGGCCCGCAAGGCGCCGACCTCAGCGGACACAACGGCCTCGAGTTCCGCCTCGCCGACGGTTCCACGGTCACCATCGCCGCCGGAGAACTCAGCGGCAGCGCCACCGTGACCGCCGCCGACGACGCCTTCGAAGGCGGCCAAGCCACCCTGGTCAACAGCATCGCCACGGTAGAGAACGACAGCGACAGTGAGTTCGAACAACTCGTCACCGCCGGTGAGACCAGCGTCACCGTCACCGACGAACCCGGCACCCCGGGTAACCCAGGCGATCCTGGTGATCCCAATGGCGGCGACGCGATCAGCGTCAGCATCGTGGCCGACCAAGCCGAGTTCAGCGAAGCCGAAGAGCAGACCTTCACGGTCAGCCTCAGTGAAGCGGTCGACCGCGACGTCACCGTCACCCTGGACGGCGGCAACACCGTCACCATCGCCGCCGGCGAGACCGACGCCACCTACACCCGTGACCCGCAAGGCGACGACGTCTTCGTGGACGGCGAGAACGTCACCGTGGCCCTTGAAGACGCCGCGGCCACCGACGGCAGCGCGTTCGAGAACGTCACCCTGGGCGACGCCGCCGAGACCACGGTCACCGACACTATCGACACCGTCACCGCCACCCTGAGTGCCGACAGTGACAGCGTCGCCGAAGGCGGCACCGTCACCTACACCGTGACGCTGACCGGCCCGCAAGGCGCCGACCTCAGCGGACACAACGGCCTCGAGTTCCGCCTCGCCGACGGTTCCACGGTCACCATCGCCGCCGGAGAACTCAGCGGCAGCGCCACCGTGACCGCCGCCGACGACGCCTTCGAAGGCGGCCAAGCCACCCTGGTCAACAGCATCGCCACGGTAGAGAACGACAGCGACAGTGAGTTCGAACAACTCGTCACCGCCGGTGAGACCAGCGTCACCGTCACCGACGAACCCGGCACCCCGGGTAACCCAGGCGATCCTGGTGATCCCAATGGCGGCGACGCGATCAGCGTCAGCATCGTGGCCGACCAAGCCGAGTTCAGCGAAGCCGAAGAGCAGACCTTCACGGTCAGCCTCAGTGAAGCGGTCGACCGCGACGTCACCGTCACCCTGGACGGCGGCAACACCGTCACCATCGCCGCCGGCGAGACCGACGCCACCTACACCCGTGACCCGCAAGGCGACGACGTCTTCGTGGACGGCGAGAACGTCACCGTGGCCCTTGAAGACGCCGCGGCCACCGACGGCAGCGCGTTCGAGAACGTCACCCTGGGCGACGCCGCCGAGACCACGGTCACCGACACTATCGACACCGTCGATGCCACACTGACCTCGACGCAGGCAGCAGGCAGCAACGAAGACGCTGTCACAGTGACCTACACCATCACACTGGGCACTGCACCAACAGCGACTGAAACCTTCACCTTCGACGTCAATGGCGAGCAGCAAACTATTACAATAGAAGCGGGTGCCACCAGCGGCACCACTGAGTTCACTTTCAGTGATCCCGATGTGTTTGTTGATAGCGATACCATTAGTGCACCGACCAACTTTGAAAGCAGCAATAACAGCGGCTACGAAGACCTCAATCTTGTAAACAGTGCCACCGCGCATGAAGTTGTCGATAGCATCGATATCACCACGCTCACCTTGAATGATGTCTCCGTGGAGGAAGGGACTGGTACAGCGACTATCACTGCCACGCTCAGCAACCCGGCGGGCCAAGGCTTTACCGTGACTTTAAGCAATGGAGCCACCATTGTGTTTGCTGAAGGAGCCACTGAAGGCACCTCAAACGCGTTCGTGGTTCAGGGTGACGACGTCTACCTTGATAGTGAAAGTTACAGCGTCTCAGTTGCTGATGAAGGTGATCACAACTTTGAGAAACTAGACAGTAGTGATTCCGCGATGGTAACGGTCAACGATACTATCGACATCACCACTGTTGGCATCACTGCCATTGTGACGAAAACTTCTGAAATTAATGTTGGCAATGTCGATGACACCGATAGCTTCACCGTGACAGCCTATCGATCCGAGGATGATCAAGGAGCTATCTCCAAAGTCACAGGCACCGACCACGATGGATTTGGCGTCGAGGGTTCAACTTCTGGTAGTGGTGATAGCAGCGAACTTGGTTATGGTACTAACGGTGGTAGCGAAAAAATCGTTGTTGACTTTAATAACGAAGTGAAAACCTTTGATATTCAGTTCGCTTGGCGTAACAACGGTGAGAAGGCAAAAGTTGAATTCTTTGATGAAGATGGAAACTCTGTTGGTTGGGCAATCGTGTCTGGCGGCGGTACGTCGACGGATGCTCTAGTGACTTACTACGACGCTGAGGGCAAAGTCACCAAAACAGAGCATGCGGCTGGTGGTTCTGACCGTGTTGACAACTCATATACCTTTGAGCCGGGAAGTGGCGAAACGTTTGTCCGTGCGGAGTTCACAGCAGTTGGTTTCGATGATGATTACCTAATCCATTCCATTCAATACAAGGAAGTGATGAACGGTGAGGCGATTAGTATTGATGGTGCATCCGAAGTCATCTTCGAAATTGAGACATCCAACCATCCTGACGAAAGCAAGTATGATTTCGTAGATACTTTCCCGACCGCTACGGTAAATATTGGTGGCGAGATTTATGAAGTCAAGCTTGATCGCAATGGCAAGGGATCTGTGGCGGTTGAAACCGATGGTGCCGAAGATCTGGTTGCGAAGGTCATTGAGGTGAATGGCAACTTCGAAGAGGTTGCTGTACCAGTCAGCTTAACACTAGAGAACAACACTCCTACGATTGAGAGTATCACTACCGCTGCCCAAGGCGGAGAGGTAGACGAAGGCGACAATGCCGTCTTCGAGGTCGCGCTGAGCAATTCTAGTGGCAGCACCCAGACCTACGCCATCAGCCTAGGTGCCACCGGTGATACTGCCACCAGCGGTTCGGACTATGATGACGTGCTGGCGAACGCCACCTTCAGTGATGGTGTTACTTATGCCAACGGCCAGATCGCTGTGCCTGCGGGTATTACAACGTTCAGCATCACCGTTGAAACGATTGAAGACTTTATCGACGAAGCGGATGAAACTTTCACACTTACAGTAGGAGGCGAGTCCGCCGAAGCGACTATTATCGACGCTGATAGCACTCCAACCTCCACCAACGACGTTGTCAGCTTGAATGAGGGCGCTTCCAATGTAGTTTTGGGTATCAATGATTTTGGTGACTACTCGGATGTAGATAACGAACCATTAGAAAGTGTGCGCATAGAGTCTTTGCCTGATAACGAAATTGGTAAGCTTCAGTTAAATGGAATTGACGTGGCGGTTGGCGAGGAGGTGACAGCTCAACAGCTGACTAACGGTGAGCTTGCGTTTATTCCTGCTAATTCGGATACAGACGCAGATACGTCATTTGAATTTAAAGTCTCCGATGGACAAAATTGGTCAGCGGATACTTATATGACGACGGTCAATATTGATGCCGTTGCTGATAAACCAACTGTTGCCATCTCTCTTGGCGATGCGATGTCTGTCGATGAGACAGGCACCATTTCGGGTCAATCTAGGGAGTTTACTGAGCTACTTGGTGAAGAGCGTGGAGATGGCAATATACAGGGAACGCCTAATTACAATTATTCTGAAGCTTCAACCCAAGTATTTGACTTTGGCACAGTGTTTGCTGGTCAACAAGTTACTGTCGATATGCCCGTGCTAATCCAAGGTAGCTGGAATAGTGGCTGGAATGTGTTTGATGACCGTTGGGTTGTCAGAGCAAATGGCGATGAAGAGTTTGTTTTTGATGATTATGGCTCTTCATCGAATTACAACCTTAACTTCGTTGATAATGTTTCGATTACCACGACTCTTGACAGTCAAGGAAGATTGACGCTGGAATTTAGTGCAGCAACAACAGAGACATCTGAAACAGCGACTATTCAAGGTGCAACCGTTTCGGTTGGCTCTGTTGAAGTTACTGAGGTATCTGCTTATCAATATGCTGTTGATTTAACTGCTGCACTTAGCGATACAGATGGCAGTGAGACCTTGAGTATTAAAGTCACAGGCGTACCCGAAGGTGGTGTGCTTAGTCAGGGGGCAGAACAGGGTGATGGCAGTTGGCTGATCGAAGTAGATCCGGGTGAGACCAGCTACAGCGGCAATGGTTTGACATTGACAGTACCTGTTGGTCAGGCGGGCGAAGATTTCCAGCTTTCCGCTGAAGCTATTGCGACCGAGTCTAATCCAGGCACCACGGATACAACGGTCGAAACATTAACTCGTTCAGCAACGGATTCGGCTGAAAGCAAAACTGTACCGATACCGCCAGATAATACTGCTTCTGAGCCTGACGATAACAGCGGTGAACCTGAAGGCTCATGGGAAGGTTTCGAAAGTAACGATGATCATACATTGAATTGGTGGGATCCATCCGAGCCTTATAATTTAGGTGGAAACGCTACCAGTGTAGATATTGAGCTCCAAGGGTTCGGTGGGGTTTTCGACTCAGGGTATGTAGAATTTTATGAGGACGGCAACTCTCTAGGCTATTCATACCTTTCCAAGGGGAGTAATAATGGTTCGTTTGAACAAACGTTCACTCCCGGCTTTGAATTTGATTCTGTTAAGGTCGTGCGTACCGGTGGAGAGTTCGAGATTAAAAGCCTGGCAGCTTATAACGCGACGCAGGCACAGCTGGTCGACGGCATTGTAGAAGGCGCGATGTACACCACCTCCTCCGGGCTTAGCGGTACTACCGATGAGAACGGTGCTTTTGAGTACCGTGACGGCGATTCGGTGACCTTTATGGTAGGCGATGTCGTGATAGGTACCGCCTCCGCGGAAGCCCTTGCCGATGGCAAAGTGTTCCTGCAGGAAATGGCGAATACCGAGCTGACTGACCTCAACAATGAGTACGTTGAGAATATGGCAGTGTTCCTGCAGTCGCTGGACGCGGACGGCATAGCCGATAACGGCATCACCATTACCTCCGCCATGAACGCCGCCTTTGAAGGCAGTACGCTTGATTTGCGTAACGTTTCCGAGGCTGAGCTTAAATCGGCACTGGAGGGAGTTGGTGATAGCTACGTCACCGAAGAAGACGCCATGCAGCACGTGCGCGATATGCTTGAGAAGCATGCGGGGATTACCACCTTTGATGAACATACGGATGATTCAATCAAAACGGCGGTGCTCGCTCATGACGTGATCGACGGTCTGACCTACCAAACCAGCAGTGGCTTGATCGGTGAACTCACCGATGGAATGTTTGCTTTTGACGAAGGTGACACCGTTGAGCTATTTGCTAATGGCCAGTTGGTCGCTTCGTTTGCCACTGCCGATATAGGTGATGATGGTCTCATCACCTTCGCTGAAGCAGGCTTCTTGATGAGTGCCGAAGAGCTTGACGCACTGATTAACAGTGAAGAAGAAACTCAACCTTCTGTTGAAGGGGAGGAAGCGGTAGACGAGCCAGAGCCGACAGACGACACCACTGTTGACGATGCTGAAGACATCGATGAGGAAGAAAGTCGTGACGATAACATTACAAATGACGATACCTCTTCAAGCGATAAGGCGTCAGAAGATGAGAGTGAAGAAGAAGTCGTTGAAGAAGGTGTAGCGACACCTGATGACGAGCAGAGTCAGGATGATGCTCTAACGCAGGGTGATGAACTAGCGCAAGAAGAAGTGCTGGCTGACAATGATGAAGTCACTAACGTTGCTCCAGCAACACCAGGGGATGAAAAAGAGGAACCGGAAAGTAGCGGTAATGGCTATTCGTTGCTAGAAGATGACGAGACGCTGTTTACCTTGAACGATGATTCAGAGAATGCAACAACACCAGTCCCCGCGAGTGAGTTGCAGACTAGCGAATCTGAAGGTGATATCGAGGCTTCACTAAGTGAGAGTGAGTTGTTCTCCAGTGATGAAGACGAAAGCGTTGATAGCCTGCTGCCGCCTTCTGAAAGTGGTGAAGAGAAAGCCAAGCCTGCTCCTGATGCGCCGCAAGAAAGCACTGTGTCGACTGAAGTGGAACCGGCGGGTGGGCATACTGATTATGTGAAACTACATAATGACCATGCTACCAGTAACTCTGATATTTAATCAGTCGTACAATCAACAAGGCCGCCCACAGGGCGGCCTTGTTGTATTAATGCTTTAATTACCTTTCGCAATACTTGAGCGCGTTTACTTACAGAGGACAGGTCATGCTCTACACCAAACGTAATACATCCGGCGAGATCCTGATGCTCAGCAAAGAGCCAACGTCAGAGTGCAACGAAACGATTGATCCTGATTCACCTGAGGTACTGGCTTTCCTTGCTGATCAGCCAGGATCCTCAGCACACTTTATAGCGTCTGACTTAGCGTTTGTGAGGGTGGTAGAAGATATTCTTGAGGTGTTACTAAACAAGGGAGTCATCACTTTCACTGACCTTCCGGAAGCTGCACAGGCGAAAGTGATGGAGCGTAAGTCCTTGCGGGTTAAAAATGATGTAGGTTTGCTAAGCGACGACGACACTATCTAGTCGTCGTCGATTGCGTTTATGCGTTAAAGGCGTACGCCTGGTCCGGTGGCTCCATCGACACCCACGCGGAACAGGCAGGCTATTTCCTCATCATCTGCAACGCCTTCCCCTATCACCTGAATGCCCAATGAATGGCAGAGCGTAGCCATGCCGCGGACAATGGTTTGCTGCTCATTTGAAGCATGCAGTTGGTGAATAAGACTGCTATCCATTTTTAAGTAAGCAAGACCCACATCGTGTAAATCTGCAAGTTTGGTGAACTCTGCCCCCACATGCTCTATACCAAACGTGCAACCAAGGGGCCGTAAGGCGGTACAAAGCCCTCGTAAGCTACCAATCGCGTGCGTGCTAAGCGTGGCGGGCACTTCAAAGCAGAGCTGCTTGGCCAATAGCGGGTGTGCTGCCAACAGAGTCCGTAGCTCGTTAACGAACTGTGTATTAGTGATCGATGCCGCAGAGAGGTTAATGCCTACCGGCTTTATATCATCTTCTAGATTAGCGAGCGCTTTTTTGACCACGGCTAAATCAAGTGCAGGCTCCATCTCAAAGCGGGTGATCCAGGGAATAAAGACTCCGGCGGTTTGCCACTCCCCACCTAGCAGTAAGCGAGCCGGGCATTCGTAATGGATGATGTCTCCGTGAGCGTCTACTACCGGGAAGTACGCTAACTCAGGGCCAACCAGGATTGCTGCTTCCAGTGCATTTCGCCATTCGGCATGGCTGCTGTAGAGTGAAATACGCTTGCGCTGACGCACGACTACCTGTTCAAAGGACGTTAGGCTTTCGGCTTGTGCCAAAGCGTCATCCAGGGTGGCTAACAGTGTGCCGCGATCATCATGTGGAGCATAAGGTACAATCGCCGTTGGTAGATAAACCTCCACGTCGGGCTGCGTGGCGGCTATCTCGGCTAACGCTGCCATCACCTGAATTCGAAGCTCCTCTACATCATCCATAAGCGGCAGCATAAAGATAAAATCGCTGCCGTTAAGGCGGCCTACCATTGGTTCTGCCGACGCACTGTCCAATTGCCCCAACTGGGTAACCAGCGTATTTAATAGTTGGTCTGTGGCAGCGTAGCCGAGCTGCTCATTGAGTGACTCTAATGCCTGTACGCGAACCATGATCAACATGCCCGTTGCGCGGGCATCTTCACTGCCCAATTGAGACGAAAGCTTACCCATAAACACGTCGCGATTCAGCGCACCGGTGACTCGGTCATGCTGTAAATGGCGGCGTAACTCGTCCAGCTTATGGCTTTCATGACTGAGCATCTGATGGACATTGGCAGAAAGCACGTTCATTGCTTGAGTGACTTGGCGTAACTCCAGCGTGCGTGGCTCCTTAATAGTGGTAAACCGCCGCGCACTGATATCTTGCGCCTGAGTGACGACGCGGGAAAGGGGGTGCTTAATACCACGAACGATCACGGTAGCAATCGCTAAACTAATTACTCCGGCAAGTAAAAACCAAGCAGCGAGTTCCAGCATGCTGCGCCATAAAGAGGCGTAGGCAAAACTGTGTTGGCTCTCAAGCTCCAACGTACCGTACTGTCGCCAGCCATCTTGAATCGTCGCGGTGCCGTCGGGCACATCAAACTCAATAAGCTGACGAAACCAGGCGGGCACATCGCCACTATACTCTTCGGCGGAGCGTTCAATAAGTACGCTATCGTCCGTATCGCGCAGGGTGATTCGGCGGTAGTAGCCGGTGTCAAATTGAGCTGCGATTAACAGTTCGAGGGTGACAAGGTCTTTATCGAGCTGGCTCATTGAAAGCGCCAGAGCGGTAGCATTGTCAGCGTTCTTAATGCGCACTTCCTGTTCGATATAATCGCGGCTAGTGGTAATACTAATGGCAAGACTACCAATGAACGACAGCAGCAGCAGGGCGATAATGGCAATCCAAAGTTGTTTGATAAGTGACATCGTGCCAATTCCTCTTAAATGAAACCCTGGGTTTGCATACGTTCAATGACGCTGCGCCAGCGTGATAGCCGAGCCAATGGGTCTGCGCGGGATTCAGAAGAACCACCTGCCCAAAGTCCATCGCTATTAAAACTAAACAGTGGGTCGAGATCAGTACGCTGAGAGGCAGGGGTGATAGACGGTACAATATTGTCTAGCACCAACGGTTCTGCATCTGGGGTCGAGTAATAGCCTAGCACCATGTGGGCTTGGGTAATTTGACTACGCCCAATGCGCGCACGGACATAAATCATGCGTAGGTACTGACTAGTAATGCCTAATTGTTTAAGGGTAATGTACTTGGCAATGGAGTAATCCTCGCAATCTCCCTGGCCTTTACCCATTGCTTCCAAAGGCGTAGCCCAATAATCCTCTTGCCCCCACACCTGGATATCGTCAATCCACCGGATGCGGCGATTAAAGAAGTCATTAACCCCACGCAGCTTGGCTTGAACGTCTTGGTTTTGTAGCTGTTGAAGCAGGTTAAACCACTCCTCTAATACGGACAAACCAGCCTGCCCATACTGTTGCTGCATGCTTTGGCGTAGGCGTTGTGGATCAAACGCTGCGGCAGGCGTTGGATGAATGCCAAGACCTGCGCCTAACCAAAGCGCGCCGACTGTTGCTAAGAACTGTCGACGCGAGAATGTAGGAGTGTGATGCGAGGATGCAGGCATGAGTCGCCGTTAGTAACCGCCAAATAGGGCTTAAGATTACAAGCTGACGAGTGGAAGTGCTACACCTCTCAGTCAAAAGGCTGAGGTTATTGAACCGCTGCCTGATGCGTTGTTTCTAATAGGGGTTCAATGAGCGGCTCAAGTTCGGGCCATACATTGTCGAGGATAATCGGCTGAGCATCGGCGGTAGGGTGAATGCCATCGCTCTGCATTAACGCCTCGTTCAGGGCGATATCCTCCAATAAAAAAGGCACTAGGGAAACGTCATACTCTTCCGCCAGCGAGTGGAAAACCCCGGTGAAGGCGTCTCGGTACGCTTGGCCATAGTTAGGCGGGATATCGATCCCCAGTAGCAGCACCTGAGCACCAGCGTCTTGGCTCTGCTCAATCATACTGGCTAGGTTTGCCTGCATTTGATTGGGTGATAAGCCGCGTAGACCATCGTTGCCGCCCAGCTCAATGAGAACAATATCCGGCTGCCGCTGTCCGAGAAGGTCAGTGAACCTTTGTAATCCTCCAGACGTCGTTTCACCACTAATGCTGGCGTTAATGACTTGGGCATCATCTCCCAAGCGTTCTTCCAGTAGGTTCACCCAGCCCTGATCACGCTCTATGCCGTAAGCGGCGCTTAAGCTATCACCCATCACCAGCAGGGTGGGGCCCGGGTTTGTGTCTGCGTTGACAGGCTCTGCGTTGATAGACGATGAGGCAAAGGTGACTATCAGCAGCACCAGCCATCCGGTTACCATGCGGTTCAGTCCATGCCATGCCATAGGGATGCCACGCTTCATGTCTTATTCCTCAAGTTCAAACTCTTCAAGTTCAAGCTCCTTAGATAAAGCTGCCAATGCTGCTACGGATATATCCATGTCGAGCGAGGCATCCCAAGGTGAGCGCCAAGCTACTACCGACAACCAAGCGGTAGCCGATGTTCCCCGCGGCACTGTTAGGCAAGCCGTGCTGCACGCTGACAAACTTTCTAAAAAAGTCACCAGCGGTGAACGCTCGCTCACCATCTTACACGACCTGTCGCTGAGCGTAGCGGCGGGAGAGAGCGTAGCGATTCTGGGTAAGAGCGGTGCGGGTAAATCAACGCTTTTGGGGCTATTAGCGGGTCTTGATACGCCAAGCGACGGTGAACTAACGCTGTTTGGACACGCATTAAGCCGTTTGGATGAAGATGGTCGAGCAGCGCTGCGTGCCGGACGAGTAGGCTTTGTGTTCCAGAACTTTCAATTGCTGCCCACTTTGAGCGCGCTTGAAAACGTCATGTTGCCCCTTGAATTATCGCCCCGCGCCGGGGAAACGCAAACTGCAGCTCAGTGGTTGGAGCGTGTTGGGCTTGGTGAGCGAGTGAACCACTTACCCAAACAGCTTTCCGGCGGCGAGCAGCAGCGCGTTGCCGTGGCGCGTGCTTTCGTGACCGACCCCGAGCTGGTATTTGCTGATGAGCCCACCGGCAACCTGGATCCGGATACCGGTGGGCAAGTCATAGATCTGCTCTTCCAGCTCAACCATGAGGCGGGCACTACGCTTATTCTGGTTACTCACGACCACGCCTTGGCGCGGCGCTGCGATCGCTGCTTGCGGTTAGATCATGGCAAGTTAGAAGCCGTACTTGAAAACATCGTACCAACTGCCGCTTCGATTGATGAGGGCGCGCAATGAGTGATGTGAATTGGCGTTTGGCGATGCGCAGCCTCAAGCGGGATCTGCGCGCAGCTGATGTGCGTGCGCTATTTATTGCCCTGGTATTGGCTGTCGCGGCCTCCACCATGATTGCGTTTTTTCTTGATCGGTTAGAGCGCGGTCTGGAGCGCCAGGCAGGGCAGATGCTGGGCGGTGACCTGGTGCTAGAGCAGCGTGATCCTTTTTCCGAGGAGCTGAGAGAGCGCTTGGAAAACGCTGGTTTTGTGCTTAGCGATCAAGTGGACTTGGTGTCGATGATTAGTCGCGAGGGGCGCTTTCAGCCTGCCAGCTTAAAAGCCGTGGATGAAGTCTACCCTCACTACGGTGTCTCCTACGTGGACTTTGGCAATGGCACCGAGCAAACTGCTTCTGGTCCGCCGCCAGGGGAGGCGTGGGCGGATCCACGCTTGATGGAACTGGTCGAAATCGAGCTGGGTGATCGAGTACAGGTGGGTCAAACTGAACTGGCCGTAACGGGGATCATTGAGC
Source organism: Halomonas sp. ATBC28 (assembly GCF_005937175.1). Classification (NCBI taxonomy): domain Bacteria; kingdom Pseudomonadati; phylum Pseudomonadota; class Gammaproteobacteria; order Oceanospirillales; family Halomonadaceae; genus Halomonas; species Halomonas sp. ATBC28. The sequence goes on from NZ_VCQL01000010.1 coordinate 99,064, forward strand.
GCGAAGCGGATCAGTCCGGTGGTTTTGGTAGTTTTAACCCGCGCTTGATGCTCAATACGGCAGATGTCGAGGCAACGGGCCTGGTTCAAGAGGGCTCGCGGATTGAGTTTGAAATTCTAGCCGCAGGCCCGCCGGAGGCGCTCGATCAAGTACAAGGCTTACTTGCTGAGCTACGCCGCAATGGGGTAGAGGTGCGGGATGTTCGCGTTGACCGTCCCCAGCTTGGCAATGCGTTACAGCGGGCAGAAAGCTACCTGGGGCTAGCCGGGTTAGCGGCGGTATTGCTGGCGGGTGTGGCCGTGGCAATGTCTACCCGGCGTTATGTCGAGCGCCATTTGGATACCGCTGCGCTACTGCGCTGTTTTGGTGCCAGCCAGCGTCAGTTAGTGACGATTTTCACCCTTCAGTTACTCGGCTTGGCACTGGTCGCGGCAGTCATTGGAGCGCTGCTTGGCCTTCTTGGCCAAGCGGTGCTGATTTGGCTATTGGTGAGTTTTCTACCCATGACACTTCCGCCACCGGGGCTGATGCCGCTAGGGTTGGGGGTCTTCACCGCGCTTGCCGTGCTGGTTGGGTTTGCCGGGCCAACGCTGTTGCGTATCAAGCAAGTCAGCGCACTAAAAGTACTGCGTCGTGAGCTAGATCCACTGCCGCCATCGGCCTGGCTGGTCGTTGGCGTAGCGAGCATCGTGTTTGGTGGGTTGCTTTGGCTCTACTCGGGTAGCCTGCCACTGGCGATTGGATTATTGATCGGTGGTGCGCTGCTGCTTGGTGTGCTTTGGATAATTAGTGCCTTATTACTTAGCGGCTTACTGCGTGTTGTGCAGCGGTTCTCAGGGCGCAGTGAGTGGTCACAGGCACTTCGCTTAGGCGGCCGTCAATTGGCACGGCGTCGCCAAGCGGGCCTAGGTCAGTTGCTGGCCTTCTCGGTGACCTTCTTTGCCATGGCGATGATTGTCTTGGTGCGTGGCGATTTGCTAAGCACCTGGCAGGATCAACTGCCTGAAAATACGCCTAACTACTTTGCCATCAATATTCAGCCTTCCGAGCGTGACCCTTTTGAAGCGGCGGTTTCACCACGGGTGGAAACCCAAAGCACCCTCTACCCGATGGTGCGTGGGCGAGTGATAGCGATCAATGATCAGCCACCCAGAGAGGCCGTGCCGCCGGATGCCCGTGGCGACAACTCACTGCGCCGTGAGCTCAACCTTACTTGGCAATCTGAAGTGCCAGAAGGCAACCAAGTGGTGGCTGGCGAGTGGTTCACGCCAGCGCAGCTGGGTAGCAACTCAGGCAGTGAGAGCAGCGATGAAAGCCAAGGCTGGATGAGTGCCGTGGAGGCAACACCACAGTCGGGGCCTGTGCCCATTTCAATGGAGGATGGGCTCGCCGAAAGGCTTGGGCTAAGCATTGGTGATGAGATGACCTTCTCGGTGGGTAGCGACGAGATCACTACCCAAATTACCAGCCTGCGCAGTCTGAATTGGGATAGCTTCCAGCCTAATTTCTTCGTCATTTTCCCGCCGGGCGTGCTGGAGCAGTTTGGCCATAGTTACATCACCGCTTTTCACCTGCCAGACGCGGAACAGGGACTGATTCGTGAGCTGATCACCGACTTCCCAGGCGTCTCGTTGCTTAATGTGGACGCGATTTTAGGTCAGGTGCGGGATGTGCTTGCCCAGGTCACCCGGGCAGTGGAGTTGGTGCTCGCCTTGGTGCTACTGGCAGGGATTAGCGTGCTGTATGCCGCGCTGACCGCAAGCCGCCCGGTGCGTGCCCATGAAAGCGGCCTACTGCGCGTATTTGGCGCAGGCAGCAGAATGATTTCACGGGTGCAGGGGGCTGAGTACGCGCTGTTGGGTTTTGCCAGTGGTTTGATGGGCGCAGTACTTGCGGAGCTAACCTCGGCCGTACTGTATATTTACCTGCTGGATCTCACCCCGCGTTTGCACCTGGGACTATGGGTTTTCCTTCCCGTTGGCGGGGCGCTATTGATCGGTGTCATTGGGCATGCGCTTTCGCGGGGTTTGCGTCGTCAGGCGCCGGCAGCCAGCCTCGGCCTACTGGGTGAAGCTTAATCCGGTGAGGATTTGACGACTCATGAATCAGCGGGCCAGCCAAAAACCGACGACGGTGGCGCTGATGACAGCTACAAAAAAGACCAGATTACGGGCGCGGGTATCACGACGTGGTTTCATAACGGCACCAATACAGTGTTAAGTACAAGGTTGAAGTAAAATATGCCTAGCATGGTAACGTTTGTCGTCTGCGCCGTCATCTTACTGCTCCAGTGACGCGACCGTTCGTTCAGGATCATTAGCTGTTTATTCAGGACTGTTACTCTATGCCCCAAATCACCCCGGTAGCGCTCTCTGTTGCGCCAAAGCCGCTTTCGCTTGCCCAAGGTCGCTTAGCGGCGCTGAGCTGGGGGCGTGCTGACGCCCCAACCTGGTTAGCCTTACACGGCTGGCTGGATAATGCGGCCAGTTTTACCCGGTTAGCCCCGCTGTTGGTCGAGGCGTTGGATATTCGTATTGTGGCGCTGGATTTTCGCGGCCATGGTCATTCGGCACACGCGCCACAGGGCGGTGACTATGCCTTAGGCGACTATGCCCTTTGGGACTATTGCCATGATGTATTGGATGCCATGGAGTCCTTGGGGCTGGAGCAAACCAGCTTACTGGCCCATTCCATGGGGGCGGCAGTGGCCTGCTTGCTCGCCGCTTCGTTACCCGAACGCGTCGAGCGGCTAACGCTGATTGATGGACTTGGGGCGCTCAATACACCCATTGAAGAGACCGCCAGCCAGCTGCGTAAGGGGCTTACAGCCTACCGTCGGCCGCTGTCACGAGCGCCGCGTTACCCCGATATCGAGAGTGCCATTGCTGCGCGTGTTGCAGGCGGGGTCACGCCGCTGGATAGCATCACGGCAACGCCGCTAGTAGAGCGTAACACCCAGCCTACTGCTGATGGTCATGTGCAAATGCGCACCGACAGCCGGTTACTGAAGCCGTCCCTGGTGCGCTTTACCCCTCAGCAAGTGCTATCGCTACTGGCGGAAATTAACGCACCGCTGCTATTGATAGAAGGCGAGCAGGGAATTTTAGGCGAGCGCCAATGGGCTCAAGAGGCACGGCAAGCGGTCAAAGGATTAACCCGAAAAGTGCTCAAGGGGGGCCACCATTTACACTTGGAGCCTAGAGCAGTGGCGCAAGTTGCCACGGTTATCGGCACTCACTGGGGTAACACTGGTGCCGTTTAAGGGAGGGGACGCAGCATGAATGAATTGGCTCACGTGAGCAGTGGCAATAAAGTCGCTCTGGTATTGGGCAGCGGTGGTGCCCGTGGCTACGCGCATATCGGCGTGATCGAAGCGCTGGAGGCGCGGGGGTTCGAAATTATTGCCGTATCGGGGTGTTCAATGGGCGCAGTGATTGGCGGTATTTATGCCGCGGGTAAGCTGCCTGAATACCGTGACTGGGTGTGTCAACTCGACTACCTGGATGTGCTCAAACTGGTTGACGTAACCTGGAGCTCGATGGGGGCGATGCGTGCAAGCAAGGTCATGAGCAAACTGGAAGCGCTGGTCGGCGATATTCTGATTGAAGACCTAGCGATCCCCGTCACCACGGTAGCGACAGACCTGGTGCGGCAACGGGAAGTGTGGTTTCAAAGTGGCCCTTTGCTGCAGGCGATTCGTGCCTCAATGGCCGTGCCGGGTGTTATAACCCCTGTTCATCTGGGCGAGCAGGTGCTGGTGGATGGCGGGCTGCTCAACCCGCTGCCGATTATGCCTATGGTAGCCGCGCACCAAGCAGACTTTGTGGTAGCGGTTAATGTGACTGCCCATAGCCCGTTGCCGGTAACCTTGGAGGAGTTACTGCCTAAAGAGGAGGAAAAAGCCGATAGCCGCACCCAAAGCGAGATCGACCGCGATCAACGCATGAGCAGTTGGATAGGCGATGTACGCGCAGCTACCCAAAAACTGTGGGCAGGGCTGGGTGCCAATGGTGATGGCGCAAACGGGGAGAGCGACGACAAAGAGCTAGAAGAAACCACTGAAGCGCGCGGCAAGCGCGAGTGGAGCAAGCTCGATATGATTTTGGAGTCATTCGATATTACCCAGGCGGCGTTGGCCAAGTACAAAGTGGCAGGGTATCCACCCGATGTGCTGATCGAAATCCCCAAAACGGTGTGTAGTACTTACGAATTTTACCGGGGCCGAGATTTGATTCGCCTTGGTCGCCACTTGGCAGATGAAGCGCTGGAACGCCGGATGCCCAGTATCGCTTCCGATGCTACCGAGTAACGGCTACTGACCCCGCTTGCGCAGTAGGATGTACACTGCCCCTGTGCCACCATCGAGATCGATGGCCGAGCAGAACGCCAACACCCCCGGCCACTCCCGTAGCCAGGTATTGGTATGGCTTTTGAGTACAGGAAAATCAGAGGTGGTGCCCCACGCTTTGCCATGCACCACCAGCACACAGCGCAGACCTTGCCCCGCTGAATCACGCAGAAAACTCTCCAACTCCGTGCGGGCCTCCTCCAGCGTATAGCCATGCAGATCAAGCCCCGCCTGCCATGCGGTTTGGCCGCGCTTTAGCTGGCTAAACGTGCGCCATGGCAAGTCGGGCACGCTGAACTCGAGGTACTCTGAGGGGCGCACGGCTTCCACCCGGCCATCCGAAGTGCGCCCGCTGGATTGAGGGGCGCTGCTCTCAACCGCCGCGTTGCGCCGTGCTTCATGGGCCTTAACGTCGCGCTTGGGTTTGCCAGGGTCGGCCTGATTGGTGGCGATAGGGCGTACCCCCGCCGCCTTCAAGGCGTCGCGGAAGGCACTGATATCGTCATCATTTGGCAGGTGGCGGTGTCGCGTCATGTCAGGCTCGGGTGGTAGAAAAATGGGGGTAGCACGGGTGAATCAGTTAAAGAAGCACAGTATAGCGGGCTGAGCGTTGCTGTGAACCGGGCGGCGTGAAAGGTACAATCTTTTATTCGTCATATGGCTCAGGTTCTATTGCCTGCAGTCATGATTATCGTTAACCAGGAGCCGCTGTGACCACGCATCTAAATGTTGAGCATTCTCACTCAACCCTTTCCCTGTCGGAGTCGTTGCTGGTGAGCCAGCTCTTTACGCTGCGCGACTACCTGCGCTGGGTCTCCAGCGAGTTTTATCTGGCGGGCCTGCACTATGGCCATGGTACCGATTCTGCCTGGGATGAGGCGGTGGCACTCTGCTTGGGCGCGCTGCACCTGCCGTGGAATATCGACCCCAGTGTGCTAGAGGCGCGGCTGCTGCCCGTGGAGCGTCAGCGGATTATTGCCCTGGCGCGGGAGCGTGTTACCACCCGCCGCCCGCTGCCTTATCTGCTCGGCGAGAGCTTCTTTGCCGGTCACCCGTTTAGCGTTGACGAGCGCGTGCTGATTCCGCGCTCGCCGATTGCCGAGTTGATTGAAGACGGCTTTGCCGCCTGGTTTCCCGAAGAGCCGCCTGCTAGCGTGCTGGATCTATGCACTGGCTCCGGTTGTATCGGCATTGCTACGGCACTCTATTTGCCCACTTGTGAAGTGGCACTTGCTGATATCAGCCAGGATGCCCTGGCCGTGGCACGGCAAAATATTACCCGCCATGATGTGGGAAACCGGGTGCGAGCGGTGGAATCGGATGTATTCAGCGGCTTGGAAGGTCGACGTTTTGATCTCATCGTCTCCAACCCGCCCTATGTTGATGCCCGCGACTTGGCCACCATGCCTGCTGAGTTCCGCCATGAACCCTCCTTGGCACTGGGGGCAGGCAGCGATGGCTTGGATATCGTGCGGCGCATACTCCGTGAAGCGCGGGAACACCTAACCGATGAGGGTTGGCTGATCGTAGAAGTCGGCAACTCTGATCGCCATGTGGAAGCGGCGTTTCCCGACGTGCCTTTCCTGTGGCTTGAATTCGAGCGTGGCGGCCAGGGCGTATTTGCCTTGAGCGCCGCTGAACTCGACGCCCATGCGGCGTCTTTCCTGTGAGGAACTAATCGCCATGTCTGGCAATACGTTTGGCAAACTATTTACCGTCACTACCTTCGGTGAGAGTCACGGCCCTGCACTCGGCGCGATCGTTGATGGCTGCCCGCCTGGGTTACCGTTAAGCGAAGCAGATTTACAGCATGATCTGGATCGCCGTCGGCCGGGCAGTTCGCGGCATACTACCCAGCGCAAAGAACCTGATCAGGTGCGCATCCTGTCAGGGGTGTTTGAAGGCAAGACCACCGGCACCTCTATTGGCCTGTTAATCGAAAATACCGACCAGCGCTCTAACGACTACTCAAAAATCAAAGAGCAGTTTCGGCCAGCGCATGCGGATTACACCTACCACCATAAATATGGCCACCGTGACTACCGCGGCGGTGGGCGCTCCAGCGCCCGTGAAACCGCTATGCGAGTGGCGGCAGGGGCGATTGCCAAGAAATATTTGGCCGCCCAAGGTGTTCAGATTCGTGGTTATATGAGCCAGCTAGGCCCCATCAAGATTGATTTCAAACAGTGGGAAGCGGTGGGTCAAAATGCCTTTTTCTGCCCTGACCCGGAGCGCGTAGCAGAACTGGAAGCCTACATGGATCAGCTGCGCCGCGATCAGGATTCGGTAGGTGCTGAAATCACCGTGATTGCCGAAGGGGTGCCGGTAGGGCTGGGCGAACCGGTGTTTGACCGCCTGGATGCTGACCTGGCGCATGGTTTGATGAGTATTAATGCGGTAAAAGGTGTGGAGATAGGCGCAGGGTTTGGTTGTGTCGCTCAGCGGGGCAGTGAACACCGTGACGAGATGACGCCTGAAGGCTTTCTTTCCAATCATGCTGGTGGCGTGCTGGGCGGTATTTCCAGCGGCCAACCCATTGTGGCTCGTTTGGCGCTAAAACCGACGTCCAGCATTACCACGCCTGGCCGCTCTATCGATATCCATGGACAGGCCGTCGAAGTGATTACCAAAGGGCGTCACGACCCCTGTGTGGGTATTCGCGCAACGCCCATCGCTGAGGCGATGATGGCGATTACGTTGCTGGATCACTGGCTGCGTCATCGCGGCCAAAATAGTGAGGTGAGCGTTGATACGCCGCGTTTAACCCAGCGCTAGCGCAATACGGTGAGGTTTGCAGTTCACTGCTACACTCAAACAAAACAGTGCAGGAGCCGCCTATGAAGATTAACGTTGAATTTGATCTTACCCCGGACGAATTTCGCCAATCTCTGGGTCTGCCGGATGTCGAAGCTTTCCAGAAAAACCTGCTGGAAAATATCCAGCGGCAAATGGAGTCTGGGGTAGAGGGCTACGACCCCATGAGTCTTATGAGGCCCTTTCTCCAGCAGCCGATGATGCAGCAAGGGCTCTCGCAGGGACTGTCTCAAGGGCTATCTGAAGGACTGTCTCAAGGGCTAGCCAACTTCGGCACTTATCAGCAAATGATGCTGGATATGTTGCGCCAAGCGGGCAGCGCCAGCACTAATGCCACTAGTGCGTCCTCGTCTAACGGCAGTGCGGCTGAACAGGGTGGTAACACCAGCTCTAAAAGCAGTGCGGCGAGTTCCAGGGCGAGCAGTACTAATAATAGTAGTGCCAATAAAAGTACCAGTAGTGGTGGTAAGGCCAAGTCAACAGCGTCGTCGCGCTCCCGTTCCGGCTCAAGCACACGTTCAACATCCAAGCGCAGTGATTCATAAATCAGTAACGATAGACTGGCAAAAATAGATTGTGGGGAAGTGGATTGAAAGATCGCTAATGGCGATGTGAGAGAGGCAATGCGGAGACGTTTTGCAGCGTTACTGAATGCAGCTACTGAAAACAGTGTCGCTGTTGCAATGCAGCATGCCAGGGACTACTCTTTTTGCAGTGCAGCAAATCAAGGCAAGACAAGCTACATCACGATGAGTCACTCCAAGGCTCATGCCAAGGAACTAAACAGGAGCAGACACTATGCAAGACAATATGATGGACGCCTTCAACGCCCAAACTAAGCAAATGTTTGAGCCCATGCGTAAAATTAATTCGCTGATGCTCAACAACATGGAAAAAATGACCCAGTATCAGCTGGAAGCCATGAAGCGCTACAGCCAGATGGGTACAGAGCGCATTCGTAGCGCCACTGAAATTCAAGACGCAGAAAGCCTGCGTGATTTCGGCACCAAGCAAGCTGAAATGATGAACGAGCTTTCCCAGCAGATGCAGGAAGACGCGCGCGTCATGAGCGAAATGAGCCTGCAGTTTAAGTCTGAAATGGAAAAAATGTTCAGCGAAGCCGGTCAGCAAATGTCCGAGCAAGCCAAGGCGGCTACAAAAAGCGAGCAACCTGCCAAAGCCTCTAGTCAGTCATCGCGCAAAAGCTGATTAGTGACCTCATCGCGGCGCCCAAGGGCGCCGCGATGCATTTATAAGCTTTAATTTATATATGCTTACATAGCCAAAGTGGTCGGTGCGCCCGATGATAGGCGTAGGGAGAATGAGTATGCAGTCAGCGTGGCACAATCCGTTCCAGGCAATATCACAAGGGCTATCTGACAGCCTGTCTGAAGGGCTTTCTCAAGGACTGCCTGAAGGGTTATCCCCAGAGGAAATTGAAGCCTGGAATAATCAGCTTAAAGAGATTAGCGAACAGTACCAAGGATTGATGCAGGATCTGCTTTCCCGTATTGCGCCCAGTGAAGCCGCCGACTCAATTTACAGTGATATGCGTGAAAGCTTTGAAGCGGGTGCTCAGTCATTAATGCAAAACCCTACGCTGCTGTGGGAAACCCAGAACCGTTTGCTTCAAGACCAGTGGCTATTGTGGCAACAGGCCCTGCGTGGCATGGCTGGCGAGCAAATAACGCCGCTGATTACCCCGGCTAAAAGTGACCGTCGCTTCAAAGATGAAGCCTGGACTCAAAACCCCCACTATATGGCCATTATGCAGCAGTACTTACTGTTCTCGCAGATGGTGGAAGAGCTGGTTGAAAACTTAAGTGGGTTGGATGAAACCCAGAAGCGTAACTTGATGTTTTACGCGCGCCAGTTGGTCAACGCGATGGCGCCCACTAACTTTATAACTACCAATCCAGAGGTCATGCGCTGCACCATTGAAACCCGTGGTCAAAACCTAGTGGATGGTCTGGCCCGTCTACGTGAAGATTTAGGTAACTCTGGTGAAGGCATTAATGTCCGCATGACAGACCGCGCCGCCTTTGGCGTGGGCGAAAACATAGCGGTAACGCCCGGTTCAGTGGTGTATGAAAACGAACTGATTCAGTTGATCCAATACACGCCAACGACGGAAAAGACCTTTAAAACGCCATTGCTAATGGTGCCGCCGTGGATCAATAAGTACTACATTCTCGATCTGCGTGAAGATAATTCCATGGTGAAGTGGCTGGTGGATCAGGGCCATACGGTGTTCCTGATCTCCTGGCGTAATCCTGGCCCGGAGCAGCGCGATATTACCTGGGCCGACTATATGCAGATGGGGCCGATCAGCGCGATAGAAGCTATCGAGCAGGCCTGCGGCGAGAAGTCGGTTAATCTCCTCAGCTACTGTGTCGGCGGCACGTTAACGGCATCTACGGTAGCGTACCTCACCAGCACCCGCCGTGGGCGCAAAGTAAAGTCGGTGACCTATATGGCCACGCTGCAGGATTTTCGTGATCCTGGCGATATCGGCGTATTTCTCAATGAGCGGGTGGTTGAAGGGATCGAACAAACGCTAGAAGCGAAGGGCTACCTTGATGGCCGCTCGATGGCTTACACTTTCAATTTGTTGCGTGAGAATGATCTGTTTTGGTCGTTCTACATTAATAACTATTTGAAGGGCGAGACGCCTGCCGCCTTTGATCTACTCTACTGGAATACTGATGGTACCAATTTAACCGCAGGCACCCATGCCTGGTATTTACGCCATATGTATTTAGAGAACCGCTTGGTTGAGCCAGGTGGCATTGAGTTGGATGGCGTGAAAATTGATCTGCGCAAGGTGTCGGCGCCCAGCTATTTTATCTCCACCAAAGAAGACCACATCGCCAAATGGAACAGCACCTACTATGGGGCGTTGCTACCCAAGGGGCCGGTGACCTTTGTGCTCGGCGGCTCGGGGCATATCGCAGGTATCGTCAACCCGCCCCATAAGAACAAGTATAGCTACTGGACTAACGACACACTGCCCGAAAGCCATGAGGAGTGGCTTGCAGGTGCTACGGCTCAGGAAGGCTCCTGGTGGCCTCACTGGCAGGCATGGATGACCGACAATGGCTATGCCAATAGCGAAAAAATGGTGCCCGTGCGCCAACCAGGGGACGGTGAACTCAACATTATTGAGCCTGCGCCGGGCCGCTACGTGAAGATGACAATCCCCGAAGTGTTGGGGGAAATCCCGTCTTCTTCGTAATTGGCATAGGCGAATAGCCTAAGGTTTCGCGAGCTGAAACTCCCTCCCACTAAAAAGCCCGCTGACATTTTTGTCAGCGGGCTTTTCTTCGCCACTGTCAGTTTCGAATGAGATAGTCGAAAGCACCCAGCGATGCCTTGGCGCCTTCGCCCATGGCGATGATGATCTGCTTGTAGGGCACGGTAGTTACATCGCCTGCGGCGAAGACGCCGGGCACGGATGTCATACCGTGAGCATCGACGATGATCTCACCGCGGGGCGTCATTTCAATCGGAGAGCCTTTCAACCACTCGGTGTTAGGCACCAGACCAATCTGAACAAAAATGCCTTCCAGCGCGATGGATTTGCTCTCGTCGGACGTGCGGTCTTTATAGTTCAAGCCATTCACACGGCTGCCATCGCCCGTTACTTCGGTGGTTTGTGCGTTGAGGATAATATCGACGTTAGGCAGACTCTTGAGCTTTTTCTGCAGCACTGCGTCGGCACGCATCTCACCCATAAACTCTACGAGCGTGACATGGCCGACAATACCCGCCAGATCGATCGCCGCTTCAACGCCAGAGTTACCGCCACCAATCACCGCTACCCGCTTACCTTTGAACAGCGGACCGTCACAGTGAGGGCAGTAAGCCACCCCTTTGTTGCGGTACTGCTGTTCGCCGGGCACGTTCATTTCGCGCCAGCGGGCACCCGTCGCCAGTACCAGGGTTTTGCTCTTAAGCGTCGCACCCGACTCAAAGGTGACTTCGTGCAGTCCACCTTCCGCCTCGGCTGCTTTAAACGCCGTGGCAAGCTGCAGGTTCATGACATCGACTTCGTAATCTTTTACGTGCTCTTCAAGCGCGCTAACTAGCTTGGGGCCTTCGGTATGGGAAACGGAGATAAAGTTTTCAATTCCCATGGTGTCAGCCACCTGACCACCGAAACGCTCAGCGGCAATGCCGGTGTTAATGCCTTTGCGTGCTGAGTAAATGGCGGCCGCCGCGCCTGCCGGGCCACCACCAATGACGAGCGTATCGAAAGCGGCTTTCTCGTTGAGCTTTTTGGCATCGCGTTCGGCGGCACCAGTATCAACTTTGGCCAAAATCTGCTCAAGGGTCATACGGCCTTGATCGAACGGCTTACCGTTCAGATAGATGCTTGGCACCGACATGATTTCCCGCGACTCAACTTCGTCCTGAAACAGTGCCCCGTCAATAGCGACGTGACGAATGTTCGGGTTGAAGATAGCCATGAGGTTAAGCGCTTGAACCACGTCAGGGCAGTTCTGGCACGAGAGCGAGTAGTAAGTCTCGAAAAGCATCTCGCCGTCGAGGGCTTTGATTTGGTCGAGTAGCTCAGCAGACGTTTTAGGCGGATGACCGCCGACTTGCAGCAGTGCCAACACCAGCGACGTGAACTCGTGGCCCATGGGGATGCCGGCAAACACCACGCCAGTCTCTTCACCCGGGCGGTTGATCGCAAACGATGGCGTGCGGTCGTCCTGGCCATCGCTGTGTAGGGTAATTTTATCGCTCAGGCTGCTGATGTCCTCAAGCAGGCCGAGAAGTTCTTGCGACTTGGCACCGTCATCGAGGGAGGCAACGATCTCGAACGGCTGAGTCACTTTTTCCAGATACGCTTTTAACTGGGATTTTAAATTGGCGTCCAGCATGACAGTAGCTTCCTCGCAAGTAACAGACGTATTAAATACACGCGTGTGACGGCGCTAATCATTAATAATTTAAAACTGTTTTAAAACAGAACGCCCGGGCGAAACCCGGGCGTTGAACCTGCACGCTCTTGCGCCACGCAAATAAGAGCAAGCGCGTGAAAGCCGTAGGCGGTTTAGATTTTGCCTACAAGATCCAGTGAAGGTGCCAGCGTTTCTTCGCCTTCTTTCCATTTAGCCGGGCACACTTCGTTCGGGTTGGCACGAACGTATTGAGCGGCTTTCACTTTACGCAGCAGCTCTTCGGCGTTACGGCCGATATTGCCAGCGTTGATTTCGACAATTTGGATTTTACCGTCTGGGTCGACAACGAATGTGCCGCGCTCAGCAAGACCCGCGTCTTCAATCAAGACTTCGAAGTTACGTGAAATCCGTAGCGTCGGATCGGCGATCATTGGGTACTGCAGCTTGCCGATGGTCTCTGAGCTGTCGTGCCATGCTTTGTGAGTGAAGTGGGTATCGGTCGAAACGCTGTAGATCTCAACGCCCAGCTTCTTGAACTCGGCATAGTGATCGGCCAAATCGCCCAGCTCAGTGGGGCAAACAAAGGTAAAATCGGCGGGGTAGAAGAAGAAAATAGACCACTGGCCTTGCAGATCAGCTTCACTTACGTCGACGAATTCGCCATTCAGGTAAGCAGTGGCTTTAAACGGTTTTACTTCAGTGTTGATCAAGGACATTCAGATAATCTCCAGTTGTCATGAGTGAAGGGTTTATAAAGTAGTGCTAATGCTAACGGCTAGCGACTAATGTCTAAAATTAAAAAAAGCCATCTAGCCAATAGCATTGCCCTATTGGCGTACCACAAGATCCTGTTTTACTAGCTACTTAATGGGGTCGGTAGGGCAAAATACAAGAATTTTTCACATTGGCTTGCGGTAGGCGTCACTGCACCGCAAAATTCGCACGGTCAGTAATATGGCCTACGCTATTGTTAGCCGCTGAGGGCTGTTGCCGGCAGCAGCAGGGCGCACTTGGTATGAAGACACTTGGCAAAATATTTGGCTGAATTGTTTAGTGAATGCTGAATTGTTTAATGACTAGTTGAGACAACAGGAGCAGTGATAATGGGGAACATCCACAAACTTTCCGCGGCCGTTGCGGCTATCTCATTCGCCGCAGCGGCTAGCGCTGCCCACGCTGAAGAGGTGCGGGTATTTAACTGGTCAGACTACATTGCCCCGGAAACGCTGGAAAAATTCACCGAGCGTACCGGCATTGAAGTGACTTATGACGTTTATGACAGCAATGAAATTTTGGATGCCGCACTGCTCGCCGGGCGTTCCGGCTACGATGTGGTGGTACCTTCTACCTACTATTTTACCCGCCAAGTGAAAGCCGGTGTTTTTCAGCCGCTCAACCATGAGTTACTAACCAATTTAGACAATCTCAACCCCGAGCTGATGGCCAACCTGGAAACTATCGACGCCGGTAGCGAATACTCGGTTCCCTATATGTGGGGCACCAATGGAATCGGCTATAACGTTGACCGGGTAAAAGAAATTCTGGGTGATGACGCGCCGGTAGATAGTTGGGCACTGCTGTTTGATCCTGAAATAACCGCTGCATTGAGCGAAGCGGGCTGCGGCTTGTCGATGCTGGACTCTGCCGATGAAATGCTCTCGCCCGCCATGGCGTACCTGGGGTTTGATCCCCTGAGTGAAAATCTGGACGATATTGAAGCGGCTGGCGAACTGATCGCCGACGTTCGCGACGACATGACTTATTTTCACTCTTCCCGCTATGTGTCCGATCTGGCGAATGGCGATATCTGCGTGGCCGCTGGTTACTCGGGTGATGTTTTCCAGGCCGCCGATCGTGCTGAAGAAGCAGGGCGAGATTTCACCATCGCCTATAGCATTCCTAAAGAAGGCGCCGCGCTCTGGTTCGACATGATGGCAGTACCCGCCGATGCGCCTAATACTGAAAACGCTCACGCCTTTATCAACTTTATTCTTGACCCGGAAATCGCTGCTGAAATTACCGAGTACGTGCGTTATGCCAATCCTAACGCGGCGGCCGATGAGTACCTCTCTGATGAAATCATCAATGACCCGGCTATTTACCCAGAAACCGAGGTCATGCAAAACCTATACGTACAGGCTGAAAAGCCTCAAGATGTGCTGCGTGCCCGTACGCGCATTTGGAACCGCGTAAAGTCTGGTCGTTAAACCGACATTTATCCGACGGCGAGCCTGGAGTTAATTCTCTATGGCTCGCTGCTCGTCTTTTTTAATGCCCGGATTGCCGGGCCTTTTGATGGGAGTGGCGAATGGTCACTACGCCCCTGTCGAACGAGCCTTCATCTGCTTCGCCAATCACTCCTTCTTCGTCGCGCCCCCAGGGTAAAACCCCGCGGTTTGCTGAAGATGTGGTGCTGGAAGTAAAACGCTTAAGCAAGCGGTTTGATGATGCGCTGGCGGTGGATGATGTCAATTTGCAGGTTAAGCGCGGAGAAATTTTCGCGCTATTGGGTGGTTCCGGGTCAGGTAAATCAACCCTGCTGAGGATGTTGGCGGGGTTTGAAACTCCTTCTGAGGGCCGTATTTTATTAGACGGTGAAAATATCACCGCTATGCCTCCGCACAAGCGGCCTATCAATATGATGTTCCAGTCCTATGCGCTATTTCCGCATATGACGGTGGCGCAGAATATTGCCTTTGGTTTAAAGCAGGATAAGCTCCCCAAAGCGGATATCGACGCTCGCGTCGCGCAAATGTTGAAGCTGGTGCATATGGAGCGCTTTGCCAAGCGCAAACCGCATCAACTTTCTGGCGGTCAGCGCCAGCGTGTAGCACTGGCGCGTTCGCTGGCCAAGCGGCCCAAACTGTTACTGTTAGACGAGCCCATGGGCGCACTGGATAAAAAACTGCGCACTGAAATGCAGCTAGAGGTAGTGGAGATCATCGAGCAGGTGGGTGTTACCTGCATTATGGTCACTCACGACCAGGAAGAGGCCATGACCATGGCCGACCGCGTGGCGATCATGGCCGATGGCTGGATCGAACAAATAGGCTCGCCGATCGATATTTATGAAAGCCCGGTGAGCCGCATGGTGGCGGAATTTGTCGGTACGGTGAATCTGTTTGAAGGAGAGATTAGCGAAGATGCTGCTGACCACTGCCGCATCGTCGCTCCCGCGCTCGAGCGGCCCATTTATATTGACCACGGTATTACCACCCAGGCGTCGAATCGGCGGGTTTGGGTCGCGCTGCGCCCTGAAAAAATCTGGCTAACCCGCGAGAAACCCACAACAGAATATAACTGGGCAGAAGGCAAGGTGGATGATATTGCCTATTTAGGCGGTTTCTCGATCTACTACGTGCGCACCCAGTCGGGCCAGATCATTAAAGTCAGTATGGCCAATACCGAGCGTCGCGGTGATCGACCCACCTGGGAAGACAGTGTGTATGTCTACTGGGAAGATCACAGTACGATTGTTTTGAACCGCTAGCGTCTTGAGCTGCTAAAGTTTTGAATTGCGATAGTGGCGCATTCCTTACCGCGAGGAGACTGCCTTTAATGAAGTTATCTCGTTCTTCAGCACTGCTCAAACGCTTGCAGCTGGGGCGCCGAGCAGTGATCGCGTTTCCGCTCGTGTGGCTGATGCTGTTTTTTTTACTGCCCTTTGCGCTGGTGCTCAAAATCAGCCTCTCCGAAGCGGCGATTGCGATTCCGCCCTATGGCCCGCTGCTTGAGTACGCCGATCAGACGCTGCATGTCTTTCTTAATCTGGGCAATTATCTCTTTCTGCTCTCAGATTCGTTGTATATCGCCGCCTATTGGGGCTCAGTGAAAACGGCGTTTATTGCCACGCTGGCCTGTTTGTTGCTCGGTTACCCGATGGCGTATGCCATGGCCCGAGCCCCAGCACGCTGGCAACTGCTGTTACTGCTGCTGGTCATGTTGCCGTCATGGACGTCGTTTTTGATTCGTGTCTATGCCTGGATGGGAATTCTAAGCAACAGTGGGTTAATCAATAACCTGTTGATCGGGATTGGCCTGATTGATTCGCCGCTGCGCATGATGAATACCCAGTTTTCAGTAACTATTGGCATTGTTTATGCCTACTTGCCGTTCATGGTGCTGCCGCTATATGCCCACTTAACGCGCATGGATAACTCGTTGTTAGAGGCCGCTGCAGATCTTGGCTCGCGCAAGTTCAATACCTTTATCAAAGTCACCTTGCCGCTCTCTACGGGCGGCATTGTGGCCGGTTCGATGCTGGTGTTTATACCTGCGGTAGGGGAGTTTGTGATTCCTGAACTGCTGGGCGGCCCTGATACGCTAATGATCGGCAAAGTGCTGTGGGAGGAGTTCTTTCTCAACCGCGACTGGCCCGTGGCGTCGGCGCTGGCCATGGTGATGCTACTGCTATTACTGGTGCCGATAGTCTGGTTTCATCGTTACCAGTCCAAGGAGCTTGAATAATGAGCATGCGACGGCCGAGCTTCTCAACGGTCATGCTGGTGCTTGGTCTGCTGTTTCTTTACCTACCGATGTTTGTGCTGGTGGTGTATTCGTTTAACGCATCGAAGCTGGTGACGGTGTGGGCGGGGTTTTCCACCCAGTGGTACGGCGAGCTGTTTCGAGATCAGCAGATTTTGTCGGCGGTATGGACGAGCCTGCGCATCGCGTTTTTCGCGGCCAGCATGGCGGTTTGCCTGGGCACCGTGGCAGCCTTTGTAATGACACGCTATGGTCACTTCCGGGGCAAAACGGCGCTGTCGAGTATGGTCACAGCGCCGCTGGTGATGCCCGAAGTCATCACCGGTCTTTCGCTGCTGTTGCTATTTGTGCAGATGGCGCAGATTACCGGCTGGCCAGCCGACCGGGGTATGGCAACCATTTGGATTGCTCACACCACCTTTTGCAGTGCCTATGTGGCGGTCGTGGTGGCTGCGCGGCTGCGGGAAGTGGATCACTCCATTGAAGAGGCCGCCATGGATTTGGGTTCACCTCCAGTGAAAACCTTTTTTTCTATCACGCTGCCGATCATTACCCCCGCGCTGGCTGCAGGCTGGCTGCTGGCGTTTACCCTCTCCCTGGATGACCTGGTGATCGCCAGCTTTGTTTCCGGGCCAGGGGCCAATACGCTGCCGATGGTGGTGTTTTCTTCGGTGCGTATGGGGGTGTCGCCGAAGATTAATGCGCTTGCTACATTGATCATCCTAACGGTATCGCTGGCGACACTGTTGGCGTGGTTTCTTATGCGACGTAATGAGACCCGGCGGAAGGCTGCTCTACGAGAAGTTTAAATCAAACTATAGAACGTCGTCGTCGCGCCCGGCGACGACGCTATCGAGTTCTCCGGTCACCGGTGAGACGATGATCTGTAGCTGGATGGGCGCGCAGCATTGATGGCAATCCTCCCAGGTATCATGGCTGCCCTGTGACGTATCAATCAAGAAGGTCAGCGGCGAATCGCAGTAGGGGCAGTGGAAGTCATAATTGACCAGGGCGTCGTCTTGCATTGTTGGCTACCTTGTATAGCGGATGCGCTAAATCAGTTTCTTACCCAATGAGTGTAGCAGTGTGGTCGTCGGGTAGGGCATCGTAGGATTGAATCAGGTAGGATATCCCAGGATTTAAGTTCCCAAAGCAACGCAGCGAGAGTAGCGATGATGTTACGTAACATGGCAGTAGCGGCCCTAGTGGCCTTTCCGATGGTCGCGTTGGCTGAAACCCCCAATGTCACCGCTGGTGAGTGGGAGTTTGTGAGCAAAACCAGCGTCACCGGCGAAATGGAAATTCCGGATCAAACGGAAACCGAGCGCCAGTGTATTAGTCAGGAAGAGCTTGAGGGAGCTGAATTTGGCTTCATCGAGGAAGAAGAAGGCTGCGAGCTGCTCGACCAGGAGCTCAATGCGGACGGTCTAAGCTACAGCATGGTGTGTCGCGCTGAGGGTGGCGAAGCTACCATCGATGGCGAAATGCGTTTTATGGGCGAGCGTATCGAAGGCAGCGTCGATATCCTTACCCAGTCCCCCATGGGTGAGCTGAGCATGAATACCGTGATTGAAGGCGAGTATCTTGGCGAGTGTGAGTAATCGCTAGCTCTCTTTTCAAAGGGTGCCAACAGGCACCCTTTTTCATTGAGGTCGTCATTGCGAGGAGCGCAGCGACGCGGCAATCTCAAGCGTGCGGTGGCCTCTAAAAACCAGATTGCTTCGCTGCGTTGGCAATGACATCAGTCAGATGGTGCATTAGCAATTTCCTCCTCTAATCGCCTTTTCACTGCCCCGGGCGAACCGGTGTGGCGCGCCAGCAAGTCGTAAGCCACAGGCACCACAAACAGCGTAAACAGCGTGGCCGAGCCGACCCCCGCCATAATCACGGTGCCGATAACCAAGCGAGACTCAGACCCCGGCCCTGTCGAGACAATCAGCGGAATGGCGCCGGCCATGGTGGTCACGGCGGTCATTAAGATAGGTCTTAAACGCGTTACAGAGGCTTCAATCAACGCCGAACGGAAGGCTTTACCCTCATCGCGCAACTGATTGGCAAACTCGACAATCAAAATGCCGTTTTTCGCCGCTAGGCCAATTAGCAGCACCAAGCCTACTTGGCTGTAGATATTAAGCGATTGACCGCTTAGCAGCAGGGCGAGCAAAGCGCCGCTCATTGCGAGCGGCACCGTAAGCATTATCACAAAGGGGTGAATCAGACTTTCGAACTGCGCTGCTAACACCAAAAAGACCACAAGCGCGCCCAGTATTAGCAGGAAGGCGGTGGCGCCACTGGCTTGCTGGAAGTCCCTTGAGGCGCCTGCCACATTGGTTTGCGCCTCTTCCGGCAGTAGCTCCGCGGCGCTCTGCTCTAAATAGGTCAAAGCTTCGCCAAGGGGGTAGCCATCCGCCAGGTTGGCTTCAATGGTAATCGCCCGTATACGGTCAAAGCGGTTCAAAGTGCTGGCGCCAGCAAAGTCGGAGAGGGTGACCAAACTGGCCAGAGGGATCAGCTCACCTGTGCGAGCGGATCGAACCTGAATGTTATCCAACGCCCTCGGGCTGTTTTGACTGCCGCGGTCACCTTCCAAAATGACGTCGTACTCTTCACCATCATCAACATAGCGAGTGACGTTACGGCCACCTAACAGCACTTCAAGCGTTCTGCCGATCTCGGTAACCGTAACGCCTAGCGAAGCGGCACGCTCGTAGTCAATATCGACTCTTAGCTGCGGCTGGGTTTCGTTGTAGTTGCTCTCTAGTGCCATCAAGCGCGGGTTGTTTTCACGCACATGATCGATCAGCGTATCGCGCCAGCGGGCAAGCTCTTCGTAAGTCCCGCCGCCCAGCACAAACTGCACCGGCTTCTGGGTACGCTGCCCAAACCCCTGGCGCATCACCGGGAAGGCTTGTACCCCCGGCAACGTACGCAGCTTTTCGCGTACTTCGCCCATGATCTCCCAGGCACTGCGTCGACTGCCCCAGTCGGCCATATTGACGATAATAAAGCCGCTATTGAAATTCTCTATGTTGCCGTAGCCACGGGGGGCGCGAACGACTACGCGCTCCAACTCACCGCTCTCCACCAGTGGCGTCATCCGCGCTTCGATCTCATCCATATAATCCATCATGTAGTCGAAGGTGGCGCCTTCAGGGCCATTCACTAATACGATAAAGTTACCGCGATCCTCTTGAGGCGTGTATTCGTTGGGCAGTACCGTGGCCAGCCAGGCGGTGGCGCCAATCAATAATACAAACGCCGCGACCACCAGCCAACGCATTTTGAGCATCCATTCTAACGTGGCCTGGTAGCGGCGTTGTGTGCCGCTGAGCAACCACTGCACGGCTTTGCCAATCCGGCTGTCGTGCATGCCAGGCTTAAGAATTTTAGACGCCATCATCGGCGTAAGCGTCAGTGCCAGCAGCGTAGAGACTACGACCGCGGCGGCCATGGTCAGCGCGAACTCGGAAAATAGTCGGCCAATATCGCCTTGCAACATACTGAGTGGCAAGAAAACCGCCACCAACACCAGAGTGGTGGCAATGACTGCAAAGGCGATTTGCCGGGTCCCGCGAAAGGCGGCGACTAGCGGCGTCTCGCCGTAGTCGTGCATACGCCGGTTAATATTTTCAAGCACGACGATGGCATCATCGACAATCAGACCGATCGCCAGCACCAGCGCCAGCAGAGTTAGCAGGTTAATTGAGAAATTCATCGCGGCCAGAGCAGTAAAGGCGCCAATAACGGCAATCGGAACGGTCACCGCGGGTACCAGGGTGGTGCGCAAATTGCCCAAAAACATAAAGATCACCACCACCACCAAGCCCATGGCGATAAACAGCGTCATAACGACCTGCTCAATCGCTCCGGAGACGAACAGCGAGGCGTCGTAGTTCAGGCTCAGTGACATCCCTTCAGGCAGCGTACCTTGCAGGCGTTCAAGTTCGACCTGAACGGCTTCAGAGAGCTCTATCACATTGGCCGTCGACTGCATGATCATACCTAGGCCGACCATGGGGATGCCGTTAGAGCGGAAGACAGAACGATCCTCCACCGCGCCGACCTCTACTCTTGCTACGTCAGCAAGGCGCACCAGATAGCCGTTTTCCTCCTGGTTTTGAGGAGAGCTGAGGGCGAGGCGCTGAAAATCTTCGGCACTGGCAAAACTACGGGGGAGGCGGACAATAAACTGCCGATCCTTGGATTCAAGCGAGCCTGCCGGTAGCTCTACGTTCTCTGCCCGCAGTGCGTCTTCGATATCGCTAACGGTGAGTCCCCGTGCGGCCAAGGCATTGCGATCCAGCCACACGCGCATGGCGTAGTCACTGCCGCCGCCGACACGCACCCGTGCTACCCCTGGCTGAACGGAGAGGCTGTCGACCAAAAAGCGGTTAGCGTAGTCGGTTAGCTCAGTAATGGAATAGTCGTTTCCGGAAAGGCTTAACCAAACCACCACTTCTTCGCTGCTATCGGCTTTGGTGACCTCTGGGTTGTCAGCGTCGTCGGGTAGGTTGCGCAGCGCGCCGGAGATGCGGTCGCGAATATCATTGGCGGCGGCATTGATATCCATATCAATGCCAAATTCGATCTCGATCTGAGAGCGACCATCCTCGCTTTGCGAGGTAATCAGCTCAATGCCTTCAACGCCAGCAATGCGGTCTTCTAATACTTGGGTAATCCGTGTTTCGACGACGCTGGCCGAGGCTCCGGGGTAGCGGGTATCGATGGTGACCACTGGCGGGTCGATGGTGGGGTACTCTTGCAGCGGCAGACGATTGAGTGCCAGCAGGCCAAAGGCAATAATCAGCGCCGCGATTACCATCGCCAATACCGGCCGCTGAACAGAGATATCCGATAAACGCATTAGCGGTCGGCCTCCAACAGCGCTCGTATACCGGTCTCGTCATCGGCGATCCCGATTAACCTGGCTTCTTGCCCGTCACGGGCCAGCTGTAGGCCATGAAAGACAATTAAATCGTTGGCGGCGAGTCCCTCGAGAATTTCCACCTCGCCATTGCGGCGCTCGCCGATCACCACTTCACGCCGTGCCAAGCGTGTGCTGCCTCCACTCTGTTCAATTAACATCACGAAGTGACGGTCACCGCTAGGCTCAATGGCCGCCTCAGGGATAACAACCGTATCGCGTACGTGCTGTTGAACGATCACTTCCATCAGCATGCCAGGCCGCAAGCGGCCATCGGTATTCTCGAGATCAGCGCGGACGCTTACGCTGCGCGTGACTGGATCCACCCGTGTGCCGATGGTGGCAATTTCACCGCTAAAGAGGGCGTCAGGGTAGGCAGCAGTTGTGGCATTGAGCATCAAGCCTGGTGAGAGGCGGTCGAGAAATACTTCGGGGACGCTGAAATCTAGCTGCATAACATCCAATTTATCGAGCGTCACCAGATCCATGCCTGGAGTGACCAGGGCGCCAACACTGATATTGCGAAAGCCGACACGGCCACTAAAGGGGGCTTTTATCTGGTAATTGGCCAACTCCGCTTCAATCGCTTGAATATCGGCATCTGCCTGGCGCAGCCGTGATTGGCTATCTTCTACATCGGCCCGAGCCGCCAGGTTGCGCTCTTGCAACTGGGAAGCGCGATTTGACGCATTACGCCGCTCTTCGCGAAGTGCCTGGGACGCCCTCAGCTGCGCCTGCTCCTCGGCATCCTCCAGACGAATAAGCAACTGGCCTTCTTCGACCTGTTCGCCGTCACGGAAATTGATCTCGGCAACGATATCCGTGACGGTAGCCGATAGTGTGACGCTCTCATCGGCACGGAGGGTGCCCAAGGCTTCTATTGGATCCGACCAGGTAGTCATGATCGCCCGGGTGCCTATGACTGACGGCGCCGATTGGGCGAGCGCTACGCTGGAAAGCAGAAGAGTGAGAGGCACGAGTGCGAGTTGCAACAGCCGTCGTTGATGAAAGGGCAAAAGCATAGTGTTCTCAGCGTTAGATAATATTTATACAGTTATTGTATATGGTAATTGTATCCGCATAATAATTTTTAAGTGCGACCCTGTTAGAATGCCTGCCTTTTACGACGGGAGTCGCTCTCAATATGAGCTGTCCATTATGATCTATGACGTTGTCATCATCGGTGCTGGCGCCGCAGGCTTAATGTGCGCAGCGCAAGCGGGCTATGCCGGAAAGCGGGTCTTAGTGCTTGATCATGCTAACAAAGCGGGCAAGAAGATTCTCATGTCCGGGGGTGGCCGCTGCAACTTTACCAATCTTGGCACAACGCCACAGCACTTTTACTCTTCAAACCCTTACTTTTGTATTTCGGCGCTCAAACGTTACCGCCCTGAGCACTTTGTTGAGCTGGTCGAGCGCCATGGCGTTGAACATGTTGAGAAAACGCCGGGTCAGCTATTCTGTGCAACCTCGGCTAAAGATATTGTCCATACGTTACTGACCGAGTGTGAGTGGGCTGGGGCTGAAATCAGGCTCAGCACCCAGGTTACCCGCGTGGAGCAACAGGGCAGTGCCATGCGTCTAACGACTTCGATAGGTAAAATCGATGCCGGGGTGGTCGTCATCGCGAGCGGTGGGCTTTCCATTCCGAGCATGGGCGCGACGGGTTTTGGCTACGACATTGCCCGTCAATTTGGTCTAGAGGTATTCGCTACGCGACCCGGGCTGGTGCCCTTTACCTTAAGCGATACCTGGAAAGCGCGCGCAGCTGACCTCTCTGGTTTGAGCGTGCCAGTGGCTGTTAGTGCTGGCAGTCGCCGCTTTGTGGAACCCATGCTGTTTACCCACCGCGGCTTGTCTGGGCCGGCGATGCTGCAGATATCCAGCGTTTGGCAGCCAGGGGAGAGCATTAGTATCGATCTACTGCCCAATGAAAACGTGGCGGAATCCCTACGTGAGGCACGCCAAGAAACGCCTAAGCGTCAGCTCTCGACTTGGCTTGGCGAACGCTTTCCGAAACGCTTTGCGCAAGCACTGCTGGAGTGGTACCCCGACCATGACTTGGCGCGGCCCCTGGCCCAGTATGCTAATGCCGCATTGGATGAGTGGGCGCAAAGACTCAACGCTTGGCAACTGAAACCAGCAGGAACAGAAGGTTGGCGTACCGCAGAGGTAACCATGGGCGGGGTCAATACCGACGCGATTTCGTCCAAAACCTTTGAGGTTAAAGGCTTACCACAGTTGCGCTTTATCGGAGAAGTATTAGATGTAACGGGAGAGCTAGGCGGGTATAACTTTCAGTGGGCGTGGGCGAGTGGCGTAGCCTGCGGGCAGGCTGTTTAATAAGCTGATCAAAGATTTGCAAGTGCCGTAAACCGATACACTGGCTGTATTAAGCCTCTTGTATTTTGGCGATGGGTTCAAGTTTAGGGGCTGTTGACGTTTCGCTTATGGCAGCGCTGAAAAGTCAACAGAGCCTAGGGCAATGCTGCCAAGAGGTCGGCTGGTAGGTCGATCAGGCGCTTCCTTACAAGTGCCGAAACAGACTAGGATCTAATCCAGCTTTTTGAATTCGATAGGCTAGCTTAGCTCTCGTTACGCCTAGTTCTCTGGCGGCCTTAGACACGTTGCCATCTGTTTTATAAAGTGCATTTGACAAAATTTCTGCTTCACTTCTCCTGTGATATTTAGCGCTCTTCTGCGTATCGTCAATCTTACCCCGGCCAAATAGATCAGGCCCACTTGTGCCAGCCTCCAGCTCTCCTGTGGGATCAATATTGAGGCCTGAAGGGGGATTGAGTTTTGTGGCAAAGCCAACGTCGTCAAACATATGAAACACATTGAGCGGCTCAGAATCTAGCGCGTTAATCACGCCACGTTCTATTAAATTCTGAAGCTCGCGAATATTTCCAGGATAACTATAGTCTAAAAGTGCTTCACTAGCCTTTCGGGTGAGTCCTGGAATATTTTTTTTATAAACGTTTGAGTAGCGGTATAAAAAATGTTCGATCAATAAGGGGATATCATCCTGGCGTTCTCTAAGAGGGGGAAGGCGAATAGGAAAAACATTTAAGCGGTAATAAAGATCCTCTCTGAATAGTCCATTCTGCACTTCCTTGAAAAGATCTTTATTTGAGGCGGCAACAACCCTGACGTTAACTTGAATAGGGTGTGCACCACCGACTCTTTCTATCTCACCATTCTGCAGGGTGCGAAGAAGCTTACCTTGTGCCTCATAACTTAATGATGGAATTTCATCAAGAAATAGTGTGCCCCCATTGGCTCGTTCGAACCGACCCGGTCGACTTTTTTCTGCACCTGTAAACGCACCTTTTTCTACGCCAAACAGCTCTGCCTCAACCAATGTGTCAGGGATTGCAGCACAGTTAAGGGCGACAAAGGGGCCGTTTGCCAAGTTGCTTTTGCGGTGAAGCTCGTTAGCAAACAAGTCTTTCCCAACACCTGATTCTCCATTGAACAGTACCGTGGCTGGCGTTGGCGCGACTCTTTCGATCTTCTGCAAAGCAATACTGACTGCTGCTGAAATACCCACGATCTTTTGGGTATCTATTTTCTCATGGATAGAGGCAGGAGATGATGCTGTCGTCACGCCAGTGGTTTGTCGAGACGACTTACGCGCTTCAGGCGCAAGGTATTCTCCTGGAGTGAGCCAGCTAAGGTCATGGGTACTGCCTATTTCTTGATTTGTCATCTCACCTACGATTCGACAGAAAGAGCCGCCGCAGCCAGCACACTCCAACTCACGATATATCACTCGCTTACCGTAGAAAGCACTGGCGTAGCCGCTGGCATAACCTAGCTGCATCCAGCAAACCGGTTCACGTGATAGGCCGTACGCATTTATATGTTCGGCGGCTTCGATTGAACCATGCCAAAGGAACTCGGCATTGAAAATACCGTTCGGGATGTCGTGGTCGCGTCGTACCGTTTCGACTTTAACCATCCCCATGACCGCATGTAACCGCTCTCCCGCGGTCAACGCACCAGCTTCATCGTTTAGTGGCCAATGTTTTCGTACAAAAGCTGCGTCGGCAGATCCAGCTGAAAAACCTACGCGCATCAGCAAGCTGCATGCTCTAGAAAAGCCTAGTGATTCAATGATTTCTCTGCGCAACACACCAAATGCATTAGCCCCAAGTAGCACCATGCGGCGATCATCGAACCAAATTTTTCCATCGTTAGGGGTAAGGCGCAGCCTCTCTGTCAAATCACGTAAAGTGGGTGGGTCTCCATCATCAAGGCCTATCTTACAAGAACTCGCTTGATTGGGTTGCGTTGTCATTTTCGAAAGCATCATTTTTTTTGTCATGTCTTTCTCATTTTTTTATTAAAAATATTAAATTAATTAAATACTGGCGAGTCTTGTTCAATCCTTCAGTTGTACTTTAGTCGTGTCTAGTCTCTTAACTTCCTTTGAATAATAAGAATTTTACTTGATTTTTTATACTAAGGTCTAGGTTTTGAGTAGTTGGCATAGCAATTGCTGAATAGTTCTCTGTAATACATCGTTTCCATAAATAAAGTGAGAACAATAATGGCTAATGCACCCGCTAGTAATGCTTATCGTATCGTAGAAGTTCCTGAACCAATGAAGGCAATGCAAGACCGATTTGGGCGTGAGGGAAGCTATGTAGGGCTCTCTGAGGTAGAAAGCCCATGGGTTCCTTTTGGTGATAATGCAGCTATACGGCATCTGGCCTTTGATGTAAGAAATAATGTTTATTGCAATATTTTATGGATTAAAAGCCCTGGTGTGATTGGTACCCATAAGCACCGAGGAATGGTATGGGCTGTAGGAATGGAGGGATCTTTCCGATATTTGGAATACGACTGGGTTTGCGGGCCTGGAGAGTTTATAACGGAAATGCCCGGACAGGCTCACACGTTAGTGACCGACGATGCTAATGGAATGAAAGCTCTATTTTGGATGCAGGGAGCTAACGAGTTCTTCGATGAGAAGGGGGAGTGGGCAGAAACGCTGGATGTTTTCTGGTTCATCAATCACTACGTCACTTACTGTGAAGAACACAATATCCCCATCAATGAGCAGTTATTTCTATGAGGTGGGGTATGCGTGTATTAGAGCAATTCAGCGTAGAAGGGCGTTCAGCCCTGATCACGGGGGGAGCCTCAGGTTTAGGACTTGCCTATGCCGAAGCGTTGGCAGAAAACGGCGCTAACGTGACACTAGCGGATATAAACATCGACGCAGCCGAATGTGAGGCACAAAGGCTCCGTGACGAAGGCTGCAAGGTTCATGCTGTCCAGCTAGATGTCGCTGATCGAATGCAGACCAGTCGAGCCTTCGAAGAACATGTCCGCCAGTTTGGCAACTTGGATATTGTTTTTGCTAATGCGGGGATCGATCCTGGGGCAGGGTTTTGGAACTCTTCAGGAGGGCGAAATAGAGATGGTCAGATTGACGTTTTAGATCCAGCCCGCTGGGATAGAACAATTTCTATTAATCTGACGGGGGTCTTTAATACTCTGCGAGTGGCAGCTAAATACATGAAGCCACGGCGTCGAGGATCAATTGTTGTCACGTCCTCCAATGCTGCCTTTATTACAGAGCCTGTGGTCGGGCTTGCTTACATGCCTGCAAAAGCGGGAGTGTCCCATTTAGTACGTCAAGTTGCCTTAGAGTTGGCAGAGTTCCGGATCCGGGTCAACACTATCGCGCCCGGCGGTTTCGTAACCAACATTGGTGGTGGCTGGTTGAAAGACGAAGCAGTTCGCCAGGCCTGGAACGCCAAGGTACCTCTAGGGGAAATCGCTGATCCTGAACAGATCAAGGCACTGGCGCTATACCTAGCCTCTGACGCCTCTTCCTATATGACCGGTGCTCAATTGGTTATTGACGGAGGCACTTCTCTTGGGAGGGTGGGCTGATGCGTGCTGCCGTCTTTCAGGGGTTACACCAGCCTTTAGATGTTTGCGAACTTCCAGACCCTACACCAGGAGACGATGAGGTTGTCATCCAGGTGAAACGATGTGGAATTTGTGGCTCCGATCTCCATATGACTGAGGATCCCATTTTCGGCATTTGTCCTGGCGATGTGCTGGGTCACGAATATGCAGGCGAGATAGTCGCTTTAGGTCGAAAAGTCAGTGATGTATCTATAGGAGATCTTGTATCCGTTATACCTTTCCGAAGTTGCGGTTATTGCGCTGCATGCCGTTCTGGGAATCCTGCTTGGTGTCTAGATATGGCGTTGGAGGGAGGGGGATATGGTGAATATGTCGTCACCGCTGCGCGCCAGTGCGTACCTCTTCCTCTCAATGCAAGCATGGACGACGGTGCAATTGTAGAGCCTTTAGCCGTTGCTCTCCATGGTCTCCAGCTATCCGGTATGAAACCTGGTGACCGTGTCCTCATCCTTGGTGCTGGGCCTATCGGGTTAGCTGTCGCTTTTTGGGCGCGCCGCTTTGGCGCTCAGACGGTTGTCATGCAGGATATTACCCGATACCAAGAACAACGTGCCTATGACATGGGGGCGACCGGTTTTGTTTGTGATCCGTATCAACCCATTAAAGCTGCAGAGCGGTCACTTGGAGGTTCAGCAGACATAGTATTCGAGTGTGCGGGCGTTCCTGGTCTCATTGCGCAAGCCATTGAGCAGGTTCGCACGCACGGTACGATTCTGCTTCTTGGTTTATGCACTAAGCCTGACAGCTTTATACCCTTTAGTGCTTTATCAAAGGAAATACGCCTTCAAACTGCCGTTTTCTTCTCACGACGTGAATACGAAAGTGCGTTGGATATTCTCGATTCTGGCGTTGTAGAGCCTCGCCATTTAATCACCGAGACCGTGCCACTTAACAATGTGCCAACCGCATTTGAAGCGTTAAAAAAGCGCACCCATCAATGCAAGGTGTTAATAAGCCATGACTAACAATAATACAGCTACCCTGCCTAACACGCCCAATAACACTCGTTATCAAATCCTTTTAGTTACTCTATTGAGCCTTAACTTTGGCATTGTATTTTTTGACAGGAATGCACTTAACTTCCTGATGCCATTTGTTCAGCCAGAGTTGGCCTTGACAAACCTACAGATAGGCCTAACAGCCTCTGCGTTATCAGTCACCTGGGCAATATCTGGTTTAATATTTGGTGCAATGTCTGATCGAAGTGGCCGAAGAAAGATATTTTTGATCATGGCGACGATTGTGTTCTCTCTCTGCTCTTTTTTATCAGGTCTTGCCACCTCATTCTTATTGCTTCTCGGTGCTAGATTGCTTATGGGTGTTGCAGAAGGCCCTATCCTGCCTATATCGCAATCAGTAACGGCAATAGAAGTTACTCCTGAAAGGCGGGGCATTGCTATGGGGGTCATGCAGAACTTCGGGTCAAATTTATTGGGTTCTTTTGCTGCGCCGGTTGTCCTTGTGGCTGTTGCTTCTGCTTTTGGCTGGCGAGAGGCGTTTTTCCTTGCAGGGCTTCCAGGTCTTCTAGCCGCTGGACTCCTCTGGTGGTTAATGCGTGAACCGACAGCATCTTCAGTACCTATCGCAACGGGTGTGAATCAGTCCTGTCAGCGCCCAAGTCTCAAAGAGGTCTTCGCTCATCGAAATATGCTGCTATGTTCGCTTATTGCGGTGTTATTGATTGGATACTTAGTAACTTGCTGGTCTTTCATGCCAATTTACCTAACCAGTGTACGTGGTTATTCTGCTGAAACCATGGGGTGGCTGATGGGAACTTTAGGCATCTCGGCAGCGGTCGGAAGCTTCGTCGTCAGCGGTATCTCTGACAAAATTGGTCGTAAGCCAGTAATGGTAATTACCCCATTTATGGGGCTCATCCTCACCTTAAGCGCCATGTATTTTGATGGCTCGGCTATTATTCTGGCAGTGTTGTTTTTCTTTGGTTGGGCATTGAACGGCATCTTTCCGCTTTTTATGGCCACCGTTCCCTCTGAAACCGTCGATTCGCGCCATATTGCAACAGCCCTGGGTTTTGTAATGGGTATTGGTGAGATATTGGGAGGTGGGGTTCTACCGGCGCTAGCAGGCGCTGCGGCAGATAGTGTTGGCCAATCCGCACCGTTGTGGTTAATGAGCGCTATTTGTGTGATTGCTGGAGTCCTGGCTTTGGGGCTCAAAGAGACCGCGCCAGCAGTTCTGGTTAAGCGTGCTCAGGCGCCTGATGTTTCGGCATCTTTCAGCAGTTAGTCGCTAAATACCGATAATCACACAAGAAGCTCAGCTTTCGGGCCAAATGTGTCGGGTATAAAGCGAATAGCGAGCTATTTAACGAAAGTGATCAAATTAAGTTGGCCGACAGGCCAGAATTTTTCACTGAGTGGCCGCCTTAAACGATGTTTGGCTAATCTCCGCTCGCTGGCTTCTAAGGTACAGTCAGCGAGCCGCACAGCCGTCCAAATTAACTAGCCACTTTGGCTAATAATTTAAGTTTTTTGAGTAGCATATAGCCCGCAAGGACTTTTCTGCCTGCCGCCATTGCTCCACCTGGGTGGCGCATCAGCTTGAATGCGGCAAAGCCGCCAATGGCGTAAAGCGGCAGCTTGAAGCTTTGCCAGTTTCTATCCAGTGGTGAGGCGGCTTGCTGTAAAAATTCGCTATCGACCAAAATATCCACGCGCTGCTGCTCTAGCTCGGCTAACAAAAGCGCTTTGCGTTCAGCGCGGCTGAGCGGTTTGGTTGGTGGCTTAGCGGTGTCTGCGGATGGTTTCATCACTTGGCTCCTCAAGCAGTGCTCGATCAGCAGCAAGCTGTTTGAGTGTTTCTTTTAACAGAGAGTGTTGCTTGGACTGGCGAATCGCAATAACCGCGAGTAGCAAACTGGCGCCGATCAGCACACCTGCACTGATGGCAATGGCGGTTAAGCGATAGGTATCCCAGAATATAACCACTACCAGTGCCGTCAAAGTGGCAATACCCAACAAGAGCAGCAGTAAGCTAGCTCCTGCCAGAAGAAGTAGAACCAGTAAGCGAGCACGCTCCTCTTCTAACTCAAACACCGCCAAACGCAGGCGGGTTTCGCTATTCGCAATCAGCGATTTCAGCAAGCGTTTGGCGGCAGAGAAGACGCGTTGGGTGGGGCCCAAAGCCATTAGCGACGACCGAGCAGCATACCCACAACCATACCTACTGCGGCACCAATGCCAATACTTGTCCAGGGGTTTTCATGGACGTAGCGATCACACGCATCGGCCTGATGAGTCAGCGAGTCGCGGGTTTCGTCATAAATACGCTCGCCACGAGCTTCAAGACGTGCACGAGTGTCTTTCAAACGACGTTCGGCGCGAGTACGTAGATCGTTCATCTCTCCGCTGGCATCTTTAGCGGTCGCATTGACCAGCTCTTCAACGGTTTCACTCAAGTGGCGCAGATCATCTTTGAGTTGATCGGCTTGAGTAGAGTAGGTGGGTTGACGTTTAGCCATGGAGTCTTCCTTTGACGAGTGAATGATTGGGCTACTAACTATTAGTTACTGTATTTTTGCTGCTGACTACAAGCATAGCAGTCAGCTAGTAACAGACAAGCAAATGCGTCTATCGGTTCAGCCCTGTCGCACTAAATAAGGGATTTAAACTAAACCCAAGGCTCAAGCGGTGCACGCGATGATCATAATCGATCATGCTTTCACCATATCCGTAGTAGTACTGTACATGCGCTCGCAAGCTGTTGAAAGCGGGCCAGCTGTAATCAATCTGGGTGCCGATATTGCCAGCGCTGGGATTGCCGCGTAACTGACCGCTCACTTCATGGTTATTATTGAGACGCTTGGCGAGGCGAATATCGCCGTATCCCATGTAGCGTTCGATATCCGGGTTGTCGTCATCCTCTGAGGATTCCGGTACCCGCCAGTGGGGTGCCAGGGTGAACGCCCAGTCGCCGCGCTGGAAGGTGCTTTCAAGGTATACCCGGTTCCAACTGCGCGAGAGAGGATCTGAGCGACCATTAGACTGGTGATTGAGAGATACTCGGTTGCGGGTATTCACCCAGCCAAGCGCTTCCCAGGCATTGTCAAAGTCGATAAACACTTCCGGCTCGTAGTTGGTTTCCCTAAAGGGTGATGAGGCGTCGGTATTATAAGCCTGCCACCAACTGCGCTGGGTGTAGCCAAAGTAGACGTCGCCGTAGTTACCGAATACCTGTTCAGCCAGATTAACCTTGGCACTGAACTGGAATTTTAACTCCACGCGATCTGCGGGGGTGCCGTTAGCCACCGTGCGGAAACTTTCACGATTTTGGTTAGCATTGTAACTAACAGGGAACAGATAGTTGGTGCGGTGGGTGGTGATTGAAAACGGATTCCGGGTTGATTCCTGCTCAAGTTCACGGCGATCGCTTAAATCTTCCCTTGCAGCCTCTTCAGGCAACTGTTCAAACGGTATGTCTAGCGCGGCGTCTTCGGGATTTTCTATCTGCTGCAACTGTTGATGCAGATCATACAGTTCAGCATTGAGGGCACGGATACGCGCCTCAATCTCTTGCTGAGACTCGGCAACGGCATTCACACTAAACGTAGCAAGGCTCAGCAGAACAATAAGTTTCGTCAACGGCAATTTTCGGGTGACCATCAAGGTGACTCGCAAAATGAAGGAATAAGTAAACGCCAAGCTTGTTTCTATCACGCCGCCTGTGGAAGTCAACACCTCTGATTGCGCTGACCATCAGAACGCCTGACAATAACCTCATTCTCCGTCTCTGCGGAGCATTTGATGTCAGCGAGGCTCTAAGTAACGTGTTGATACGTAACGTGGTGAAATGCGCCTGTAAGTGGAGTATAACCTGTTTGTTGCTGCTGCTTGTCATGAGCAGTGTCGCTATTAATCCAGCCTACGCTGCGCTTCAGACCAATATGCTGGAGCGGGTGCCCGAGCAGGCTGAATTGGCATCAAGGCTTGCTCAGTTAGAAGCCCTTGAAGAACCCTTGACCGCCCAGCAGGCCAACGATAAAGAGGCCCTGGAAGCGGCCCTCGAAGCTTATGAGCGGCTGGCTTCTGTTGACGAGCGTCTTGCCGCGCTAGATACCCGGGTAGAACAAGCCCCTGAAATGTTAGCACGCCTGCAGCGCGAGTTGAGCGAAGCGGAAGAAGCTTCGCAGCAGCTAACGGTTGCCGACTTGAGCGACCGCCCCCTCGACGAGCTGGAAACGTTGCAAACTAACGCCGTGGTCGAGCTGCAGCAGTTGCAAAGCCAATTGGCGGAAGTGAACTCGCAACTGTTAGCCGCTCAAACACTCCCTGAGCGGGCCCAGCAATCCATTGCGGAAACCCTTCAGCGCGCGGAAAGTTTACGCCGACAGCACGATGAGCGCGAGGCTTTGCTGGCGGATCGTCAACTTTCTGCCCTTAGCGATGCGCAACTGATCCAATTACGCCTTGAACGGGCGCTGGCCGAACGCGAAGTAAGCTTTTATCAGCGCGAGCTAAGCGCTAACAGCCGCCTGCGCGAATTAGCTCAGGAGCGGCGCGATGTGCTGATGCTGCAGGTCGATTATCAAGAGCAGCAGCTAACGATGTTACAAGGGGTGATTGATCGGCAGCGTCGGTTGGCCTCTGAACAAGCCATTGCCGACGCTGCCAGGGATAACCCGCTGATCGCCGCGGGACATCCGGTGGTGGTGCAAGCGCAGCAAACCAACCAGACCCTAAGCCTGGAGCTGCTACGGGCAACCGACCGTGCTAATACTGTTGTGCGTGACAATATTGAAGCCCAGCGGCAGTTGGAGAACGTGCGTCAGCTACAGCGTAGCCTTAATGAGCAAATCGAGGCTATTCGCGGCAGTCAACTGCTGTCGCGAATTCTGCGCGAACAGCGCAAGTCGCTGCCTCCGTTGTCTGCGCCCCGGGATTTGCAGGACGAAATTGCCGACCTGCGCTTAAAGCAGTTTGATTTAGTCCGCCAGCGCGATCAGCTACGCCAAAGCGAACAGTATGCTGCTACGCGGCTGTCCGAGGAGGGCATAGAGGCGACGCCGGGACTGATCGATTCCCTTTCGCAGCTTTATCAATCCCGCCGTGAGCTGGTCGAGCAGTTGGAACAGTCTTACGGCAGCTTATTAAGTGCGGCGATTGAGCTTCAGCTCAACCAGCAGCAGCTGGTCACAACGACCAGTGAGCTGCGTAAAACCATTGATGAGCAGCTGTTTTGGGTTGCTAATAGTCGCCCTTTAGATATCAATTGGCTGCGTCAATTGCCCCGCAACCTCCAGCTGGAGTGGCAGGAAGGGGAGTGGCGAGCCATTTTACCCACTCGCTGGACAGGGCTCTCTTGGGAGGTGCTCAGAGGGGCGCCCCTGATGGTATTAAGCCTAGTATTAATCGGGTCACGACGCCAGATTAAAGCCCGATTGGACAAACTGCACTCGCAGATTGGTCGGTTAAAAAGCGATACCCAGCTGCATACCCCCAAAGCGGTGCTGCTGAATGCGCTGCTAGCGCTCTCCGGCCCGCTGGCCTTGGCCGGGGTTGGGGTTGGGCTCTTGGGGGCAACTGGGCCATTGGCTAATAGCGTTGCCCCTGCGCTGCTTCAGTTGGCGTTAAGTTGGGCGGTGGTCGCCTGGGGCCGCAGGCTATTGGTCGCCGATGGCGTGGCCGAGCGCCACTTTACCTGGTCTGCGCACTACAACGCTCGGTTACGCCAGCTGTTAGGTGGGTTAGGCATTGCCTTGGTGCCTGTCATAGCCATTGCGGCGATGTCTGGAGAGATGGAAACCCCGCTGGCACTGCGTCCCGTTGCGTTGGGGTTGCTGTCGCTTGGGTTGTTGGCGATGAGCTGGTGGCTGGCGCAGTTGATACTGGCGCATATCCCTATTTTTGGCGTGCGCCTGTTTCGCTTGCTGTTGGGGCTTGCGATGGCCTCGGTGCCGCTGTTGCTGTTGGGATTGGTAGTTTGGGGCTACGAATACACCGCGTTGCACCTAGTGGGGCGATTCGCGATCACGCTTTACTTGCTGGGGTTATGGGTTGTGGTGGAGGCGACCTTGGTAAGAAGCCTTGCGGTGGCTGCAAGGCGGCTTGCCTATCGCCGTGCTCTGGCGCGCCGTCGTGCTCAGGTGCAGGAAGGGGCGGAAGGTGGTCTCGAAGTCGTGGAAGAGCCGCCGCTGGATATGGAGCAGATCAATAGCCAGTCGCTGCGGCTTTCCAAGTTGATTGTCTTGATCGGCTTCAGTGCGCTGCTTTATTTGGTCTGGTCAGACTTGCTCTCGGTGCTCGGCTATTTGGACAATGTGTCATTGTGGGAGGCGCAAGAAGGGGATCTGGTCGATAACGCTCTATCGATATCCGACGTCTTTGCTGCACTGCTGATTGTCGCTATTACCTTTATCATGGCAGGCAATCTACCCGGCCTGTTAGAAGTGATGGTGCTATCCCGGCTGTCATTGAAACAGGGCAGCGCCTATGCCATTAGCTCGCTGCTCTCCTACACCATTGTGGGTACGGGGGTTGTCATGGGGCTGTCGACCCTGGGCGTTTCCTGGGACAAGCTGCAGTGGCTGGTGGCCGCCTTGAGTGTGGGGTTGGGGTTTGGCTTGCAGGAAATTTTTGCCAACTTTATATCGGGCTTGATCATCCTGTTTGAGCGCCCGATTAGGATTGGCGATACGATTACCCTGGGAAATTTGCACGGCACCGTCAGCCGTATCCGTATCCGTGCGACCACTGTCACCGATTTCGACCGTAAAGAGATTATTATCCCCAATAAAACCTTTGTGACTGACCAACTGATCAACTGGTCATTGTCGGATAATATCACCCGTGTTGTGCTCACCTACGGTGTGGCCCACGGCTCCGATATGGCCAAGGTGCACCAGCTATTACGTAAGGTGGCGGACGAAAACCCCCGCGTGCTAACCGACCCAGAGCCTCAGGTTTTCTGTTTAAGCTATGGACAGCACAGCCTCAATTTTGAACTGCGTATTTTCGTCAATGATCTGCTCGACCGGCTGTTTGCTGCCGATGAAATCAACTGCCGTATAGATGCGCTGTTTCGCGAAGCGGGTATACGCGTGGCGTTTGAGCAGATGGATGTGTGGCTACACCCTGAGCAAGGCGAGGAGGTTAAAGTGCAGTCGGCGAATCAGTTGCCCCCTGCGTCTACGTAATGCACTTTAAGCTCTCTTTTTTAAGGCTCTTTTACTGCATGCAGGAGAAATTCTCGGTTGCCGTCGCCACCGGTGATCGGGCTCTCCTGCCAATGTTGAATGGTAAGTCCGCAGGCGTCGCAACTGCGACGAATGTTGGCCTCCACTTCTGCAAAGCGTTTAGCGTCGCGTACCACGCCACGTTTATCCAGGGCGCCAGGGCTTAGCTCAAACTGCGGTTTCACCAGCGAAATCAACTGACCGCCCGCTGGCAGCAGGGCAGCAATCTCGGGCAGAATCAGCGTTTGCGATATAAACGACACATCCATGATGGCGCTATCAATGGGGAAAGCAGCAAGCGCGCTATTGAGGGCTTCGCTACTACTCATTGAGCGCGCATTTATCCCCTCTAGACAGGTGACGCGTGGGTCGCTGCGCAACTCAGGTGCAAGCTGTCCGTGGCCAACCTCTACACCAATCACATGGTGGGCGCCAAAGTGCAGCGCACAGTCGCTGAAGCCGCCGGTTGATTGACCAATGTCGAGCACGACAGCGTCATCAAAACGCAGCTCAAGCGCTGTGAGCACCGCCTCTAATTTCAACCCTGCTCGGGACACATAGCGCTCTTCGGGATCGTCCTCTACTTCAAACCGGGTATCGTCGGGCCATTTTTCGGATGCTTTGGTTAACGGCTTACCGTTCTCGGCAAGCCGTATCCGCCCGTGCCGAATAAGCCTTTGGGCGCGGGTACGCGAGTTGGCCAGCCCCTGGATGACCAACAATTGATCGAGTCGCATCATAGTGATTGAAAGTGTCGCTAAGCGTACTTGTTACCCTTCGTCGCGAGGCGTTTCGGGTAGCGGTGAATGGGGGAGGGTTGAGTTGGAGCCTTGATCCGCCTGTAGCTCGGTAGGTGGAAGGCGCGAGGCTCCCCAGCTCCGATGCAGGAAGTGTCTGACATTTTCCACTTCTTCGCTGGTGACGTCGGCGATGTCAACGCGCTCCAGGGGATCATAGTGGTAAATATACAGCCGCGATGCAAAGCGCTCAAAAGGCAGCGAGGCTTCGCCAAAACGTTCACCATTGCCCGATGTACTCACAATGACGCCATCGCCCCAATCCTGCCCGCTATCATTGTTGGGATTATAGAAGTAAATCCGCATAACATCAGAGGGGTCGAGAGAGGCCCGCAAAATAGTAATCGCGTGCCAGCCGATAAAACGCGCCGCGCTATCGGTGACCGCAATGCCCGCTGGCTGAGGGTGAATCAGCGGCTGGTTGCCATTGTAATAAGGGTGATAGTAAGCGAAGAAGTGGCGTATAAAGTCGTCCACATCGCTTAGTTGACCTGTGGCAACGTCGACATTGATGCGAAAGCCGCGGCCAGACCACCAGCCGTGAAATTCAGGATTCACCCAGCGGTGAGGGTCACCTTCACGGCCAATGCAGCGCCGGCCCATTTCGGCATAAATTCGATCCAAGTGCGGCACGACAATCAGCGAAACCGGGTCGAGATCGATGGGTAACTGGGTCGCCACACCTGAGAGACTCGCCATTGATGAAATGGCTTGTCCTTCAAAATGCATAATGATTTCGTCATCCCGGGCCGCCCAGGCCACCATCTGCAGCAGGTAATCTGGGTCGTTATAGGCCCACATGGAGAGCGCCCGTGCCGACTGGCAGGTAGGGTTGTTGCCCTGACCAACGCCTAGCGGTAATCCCAGCATGCAGAGCACGCCCTCAATCAAGCGTGCCCGGGGAGAAACAGTGTCGCCATAGGCCATGGAGAGTCGCGACTGTGCCCACTCTGATAGCGGTAGATTAAGCTGACGCCACATTGCCGGTGCTACCGGCGGCTGATAGAGAATGCCGCGTTCAAGCATCAGCGCCAGGCCGTAAACCGCTTGAGCGGTAGCAGGGTAAACGCCGCCACGAATTAGCGCTTGAACAAGCTCGCGGTAGCAGAGCAGGCAGTCGCGGCCGGTAGATGAAAGGCCCAGTGCTTCGGAGAGTAAGTGATCCCCCTCTTCGAGTAGATGACGCAGTAATACGGCGTGATATGGCGATACCAGGCCGGTGTCGTGCATCGCCCGGGCGAAACCGGTGGATTCAGCCTGCAAAGCAGCCTGATCCATACGTTCTAACCGATCACGGTAAACGTCGACCCCAGGGTCTTCACGACAGGCTTGAGTTGGGCCATAAAGCGAACTCACCAGGCGGTCGGCGCCCTGGCCGCTGGCGCCAAGATCAATTTCCGGGTTGGCCTGACACAGCGCAATTTGGGTGATCATCTGTTTGATCGAATCAACCTGAATAGGGCGCTGTTTTAAAATGCGCCAAATCTCATCGATCAGGCGATCAACAATGTGCTCGTAGCCGATGCGCTCGGCTAAATGCTGGAAAAGCTGGCGGGGAATAGTGGCCAGGCGCCCCTGGGTTTCCCGCTCCGCTTCGCTAGGCGGTAAAAACAGTAGCCACAAATTGATCGCCATTACCTGAGTCAGGTAATGGTGAGCATGCTCTGCGGACACCAGTGGATGCTCAAAATTGCCTTTAGCCACAGCTAGGAGCCGAAGCTCGCTTAGCGCCTCAATGACGACAACATTGGCATCCGCGCTTTTCAGCGAGAAGGTTGTCAGGGTCGGCACCAAATATTGGGGTGTTTCCCAATCGGAGCCCAAAAATACACCGGAGTCCTCAAACGCTTGCGCGCGGGTCTCCAGTGCTGCACAACCGCCGTCCTGAAGCAGTACTCGACGCGCAGTGTCCATCACACGCGGCAGCTTGGCGGGTTTTGAGAAGGCGGGCGCCTGGGTAAGCAGGCGAACGGCGTCATCAAATTTGCTCAACAATCCATTGAGCTTGCTATCTTCTTGAGAAGACGTCACTTGATCTGTCTCCACGGTGACTCCTTATCCCAGCGTTAGCGGGGATTATACATAGAAGTCGAGGTCTTCTTGGCGTTTTAGCAGATCGCGAATCGTATGCGCATCCTCGCCTTTGAAGTAGACCAGACCCCAATGGGTACCAAACGCGGTGCGTTTAGTAACGGTTTCTTCTACTGGTGAGGTTAGCTCATGAGACTCGAAGTAGGGGTGATCTTCGGTCTCTTCGGGAATTTCCAAGCGGCTGACCACACGACGGCGGGGGTAAACGCCAAAGCAACCGGCAAAGCCATCGGCATCGACCACTTCTTTCGGAAAAAACGTGGCCACTTCTTCTTTCGTGGTTTTCGGGTCGAACACCAGCATGGAAGCCTGGTAAGCATTGAAGCCGTAAACACGCTCTAGCAGCTCGAATACCTTGAAGCCGGGCGGACGGTAAGCTACTTCGCCAAAGTACATCTCACCATCGCTGGTGACAAAGTATTCCGGATGGATCAAGCCAAACTCAATGTCGAACGCTTTAATTAACTTCTCGATCTGTTGGGTGATCTGCTCGCGGTAAATCTCAAGTTCAGGCGATGCGGGCACAAACACTGAGTAACCCAGCGTCACGTACTCTGAGATGTTCAAGAAAGCGATTTTGCCATCGTGAACCCATGCTTCAACGGCAAATTCCCAGCCATCCAGGTGCGATTCCATCAGTACCGGGAACTCTTCTTCCGGGATGGTATCGACTTCATCTGGGGTACGAATAACGCGATGACCAAGACAGCCTGCTTTATCAAACGCTTTAAGGTGAATCGGGTCGTTGGGGTCGCCGTCCAGCTTAAGCAGTGTCTGGTTAACGCGCTTTAGGAAGCGCACGACATCTTCTTTATCGTGGGCTTCTTCAAAGATACCCACGCGGATGCCGCCAAGTTGGGCGCGACGCTTCATCAACGCTTTATCGCGTAGCAGCAACGACTGACCGTAAAGGCGCGGGTTATCCAGTAGCACAGAGTTGATGGCCCCGGCCCACTCAACGGTCTCTTCGTAGAGTGGAATGGCGACATCGACGCCTTTCTCTTTAAGCGTCTCGGCAATTTCCATCGAGCGGTCATTGAGTCGCTCGAAATTCCAAGGCACGTAGGGAATGTCGTGTTTTTGGCAATACTCTTCCGCCCAATCAGGTGCAACGACAATGTAGCGACGGTCAAAATTTTCGGCCGCTTCAATCGCATTGAGGCTCCAGCCTAACAGAGCGATATAGCCCTTATTTGGATCCTTCTGCATGTTGATGACTCCTACTTGGTGAAAAAATATTATTGCTAAACCACGCTAGCTACCATACATGAGAGGCGCATGCCCGGCTAATGAGCGCTTTGTCCGTCGTATTAACGCTAAGCTTGCTAAGGGTTAAGCCTAAAGGCGCGGCGATGGGAATATGGTAAGCTAGGCGGTTCAACTTTTAATGTACGAATGGCAAGAGGATTAGGCCAAGATGGCGGCCAAGCCGATCTACCGTGTGGTGGTCCACCAGCAGGGTGAAATTTGGGATTTATACGTCCGAGAAATCTTTCAAAGCGAACTCTGGGGCTTTATTGAAGTCGAGGAGTTTGTCTTTGACGATGCTTCACGGGTAGTGGTTGACCCTGCAACTGAAAAATTGCAACGAACCTTCGATGGCGTCAAGCGTAGCTACCTACCGTTAAATGCGATTGTGCGCATTGATGAAGTAGAGCGCGAAGGACCATTGAAAGCGGTCAAAACCGATACTCGGGTAGCGGAGTTCCCCCGTCCCTTTCCGTTGCCCCCGCGCGGAGAAGGGTAAGCGTATGAGACAAGCGCACCGCTAAGTTAGGCGATAAGCGCTGTTGGCTTCGTCCGCCTTGCAGCGTTTTTAATCAGGACATGATGTCATGCTAGTAAATAGAACTCGTTATCGAAATTACGCCGCTGCGGCTGGCATTTTACTCAGTGTTACCAGCCTCAATGCCACTGCCCAATCTGCTAACCAAGCCTGGGTGACCGATGAACTGAGCACCTATGTGCGCAGCGGCCCAACTGATGGTTACCGCATTATTGGCACGCTCAACGCAGGCGAGCAGGTAGAGGTGCTGGAAACCAGCGGTGACTACACCCGAGTGCGCAACAGTGATGGCAACGCGGTCTGGGTGTTGAGCAATGAGCTTCAAGAAACACCCAGTGCGGTTGAACAGCTACCTGCGTTAGAAGCCCAGGTAGAGGAACTCACCGCCGAGCTTGAGGGTATCAATGAAACCTGGGAACAGCGTACGGCCTCAATGACTGAGACTCTTGAGTTGCGCGAGCGTCGCATTGCCGAGCTTGAGGCCAGCAACCAAGAGCTGGATGCGCAAGCGGAGCAGTCCCGCCGGCAAGTTAGGGCGCTCCAAGCGCGGCTGGAAACCCAGGAAGAAGACCTGCTGATGCGTTACTTCATGTATGGCGGCGGTGTGGCTGGCGCAGGTTTGTTGGTGGGACTGATTGTGCCGCACCTACCGCGGCGGCGTAAAAAGCGTGACCGCTGGTTTTAACGGCGCGATAAGCCTCCTCTTCGCTAGTGCAATCGACTTCACGGTGGCCAAATAATGAGCGATCAATGGCGCAAGCGCTGGCAAGAAGGGCGTATAGGCTTTCACCTGCAGCAGGCACACCCGGCGTTGCTGCGTCATTGGGCGTCGCTCGGCGTTGCTAAAGGCACCAAGGTATTGGTGCCGCTGTGCGGTAAAAGCCTTGATATGCGCTGGTTGGCAGACGAGGGTTATCCCGTTCTGGGAATTGAGTTTGCCCCGGAAGCCATTGAGCAGTTTTTGGCTCAGCGCAGCACATCGGTATCCCGCTACCGTCAGGCAGATTTTACGATTTCCCGCCAAGGCAGCGTGGAGCTATGGTGCGGGGACTTTTTTCACCTGCATATCCAGCAAGCCGCCGAGATCGGGGCATTTTATGATCGCGCCTCGCTGATAGCGTTGCCACCTGCAACAAGGCAGCGCTATGCGTTTCACCTTGCTCAGTTGGTGCCGCCTGGTGCCAAGGGGTTGCTGATTAGTTTGTCGCATCCTGAGGGCAGTGCTGGGCCGCCTTATAGCGTGCCCAACAGCGAAATCGAAAGCCTGTTCACCCCCAACTTCACGCTGACGTTTCTGGAACAGGGTAGCCCTGATGAGCGTGGCCGAACGGAAAGCGTATGGGCACTTGAACGACGCGGGCCGCGGCTCTAGGAGTAAAGAGGCGCAGCCCGAGTCAGAGGTGTTTCTATAAAGGGTAATCTTAGCGTGCGAGTAAATTGGCCAGTTCTGGATCGCTAAAGGCGCGGTTCATGCCATCGCTAAGTAGGTCGCTAAGCATCCGTGCGTTGCTGTCGGCATCGGGCTTAAGGGCGTAGCCCTGGGTACGGCGCGAGGTGTAGGTGCCCGTATAGGTAGTGCCCTTGTTTTTAGCAATAGCGCGGAAAACGCCTTCAAGACGTGCTTCATCTACCAGTGGCTGGCCGCTGTCGCCACGGGCGTAGTGCAGGCTGGCAAGTTCCAGGGTTAAGCTTGGGCGGCCTTCGGCCTGCTCGGTGGTGGGGCTAAAGCCCATATCGCGTACCGCGCGCTCAGCTTCTTCTTGGAGACGGGGAATTAACTCGTGGCTGCTCACGGTAATATGCGCCGTCGACATACCACCACCTGCTCGATTGCCAATAATGTCGCTCTCGCGTCCGTCCTGGGCAATCACAGTCACCTGCTGGCCTGAGCCAACTTGCGGCACCTGGACACTGCGTTCAGGGCTGAGCTGTAAGTATTGGGGGCTTGCGCAACCAGCAAGCCATGCACTGGCAAGCAGGACACCCGAAATCC
This sequence comes from Halomonas sp. ATBC28, assembly GCF_005937175.1. Taxonomy (NCBI): domain Bacteria; kingdom Pseudomonadati; phylum Pseudomonadota; class Gammaproteobacteria; order Oceanospirillales; family Halomonadaceae; genus Halomonas; species Halomonas sp. ATBC28. The sequence continues at coordinate 141,352 of NZ_VCQL01000010.1, forward strand.
GTAAAAAGTGACGCCGAAGCATGATCTTCCTCCGCTATGGCTAAAACGCCAGTATAACGCGGGTAGCGCGTTGGCGGTATGTTCTGGCGATGTGGCTTTACTCAATCACTTCCGATGTCTCACTGTATATTGCCTTTGCACTCCGTTGTGAATGAGAAAGCAGTGAAACAAGCTAGGCTTTGTACGAAAACTGCCTGCGCTCGACAATACCGCGTTAAAAATCGCCTCGAAATGCTCATTTACACCCCGTAATCTCCGCTTTCTCGTTGATTTTTGCCTTGTCTAGTCTTTGCTCGCCGACTTTTCGTACAAACCCTAGCTCGTTAGGCTGTTTTTTTGAGAATCGGGACTCACGATTAGCCAAACGGAAAGTAAAACGATCAAAGAGCCAAGTAAGAATCCGCTGGAAATCGTTTCATCAAGGATTAAAAAGCCCCATAACACAGCGAAGGGTGGCACCAAGAATGTAACGGTGAGTGACCGTAACGGCCCAATGTCGGCAATCAATCTAAAATAAAGGATATAAGCGAGGGAGGTGCATAAAAAGCCGACTGCGAACAGGCTGATCCACACATCACCTTGAAGCCAGTCGATACTGGGGCCAGATGAAATATTCCAAAGCAAAAAAGGGCTGAGAAAAGCGGTAGCGCCTATTTGACTGCCAAACGCAACCAGCGTTGAATCCAGGCCACCCTGTTGGGTTATCCACTTGCGGGTAAGAAAGCCAGCAAAGCCGTAACCAATAGTGGCTATCATGCAGGCAGCCACGCCAATATAGATGTTGCCAACGATACTTGAGTCACCCACAGTGGTGATAACAGTGATGCCAACAATTCCTAGCGTTACGCCCAGCCATTTTTTTATAGTTAAACTCTCGCTAAAGATAAAAAAGCCAATCATGGCACCTGTTAAAGGCGTTGTCGCATTTAGAATCGCTGAATAGCCAGTAGGTAGTAGTGTTGCTGCTATGCTGTACATAAGAAATGGGATGCCTGAATTTATAGCACCCAAAATCAAAATTTTGCCTAGTTTGCCTCTGAACGCCAGGCTTTTACGTATGATAACGATGATAAAAGCCAAACCAATGAGGCCAAAAAAGACTCTAAAAAATGCTGTGTTGATTGGACCTATCGCCGGTGAGGCGATTCTCATAAAAAGGAAGCTTGCTCCCCAGATAGCGGCTAGCGACAGCAGTCGTATATAATCTATTGCTCTCATTTTATGTCCCTTTTCAAGATTTTCTCTTAGCCTCAAGCCGCTAAGTGATGGTTGGTTTTTTTAAGTTTTTTATCTGGAGTGGTCAGGGTGTTTCTTGGTTTTTTACTCCATGGCAATGCAGTATTGGCTTTTGATAGCATCGAAAAAACCCGTTTCTTGCTCTTGTTACGTGTTTTTAAACCGGAATGTGAAGGCTTATGGTTTGAGGCGTCGGGGTTGGCTTCGTGCCACGGGGCGGCTGGCGCCGCTTTCCGCGGCTTCGGGCATTAGAGGGGTGAAAATGGATCTGTTTGAAAACGACGATATGAAGTTGATTAATCTGCTTCCAAGGGATGGTGAGGTTTACTACCACGGTAAAGTCTTGGATACAGTTACCGCCGATATGTATCTGGATAAGTGCCTAAGGGAATTAACCTGGGAGCATGATCGTGCGTTTATTTACGGCAAAGAGATCGTTACAAAGAGGAAAATAGCCTGGTATGCGGATAAGCCGGTTTCCTATACATACTCAGGATATGCAAAGATGGCGTTAGTATGGCCTGATTTTTTACGAGAGATTAAGCAGGTGGTGGAGAGCCACTGCGGGGAGATGTTTAATTCGTGTCTGGGTAATTTTTATAGCTCAGGCGATGAAGGCATGAGCTGGCACAGTGACGCCGAAAAAGACCTTGTTGAGAGTGGATCAATCGGGGCGTTGAGCCTAGGCGGCGCAAGGAAATTCTCGTTTAAACATAAGCCAACGGGGGAGAGCGTGTCGCTTAATCTAGAGCACGGCAGTCTGTTAATTATGAAAGGCACCACACAGAAAAATTGGCTACATAGCCTGCCTAAAACCAAGAAAGATGTTGAGCCACGGGTGAGCCTGACCTTTAGGCAAATGCGTTTTTGAGCTAATGCGATGAAACGTCAACGCTAGCTGCTCCATTTAGGGCAGCTAGCGCTTCCGCAGCTTTATGCCACGCGGCTTTGCTCCGTCGCTTTCGACTCAGCTTTGGGAAAGCGTCGCCAGTGGCGGGGGTGGGCGAATAAGCGTTGCCCGCGGCGTAGCGCCAAGTGCTCAAAGTCAGTATGGCGCACGGTAGCCAGCCAAGGCTGGGCGAGCCAATCCGCCTCTAGCTCCACGCGCACTTCCGCGCCCACCGGTGAGATCGCCGTGATAGTGACCGGTAGATGGCTCTCAGAGGTGGGTTGCTCGGTTAGCCGCACTTCATGGGGGCGTAGCAGTAGCTCTTCATGGCCATCGGGTAGATCCACGTGCCAATAGGCGTCGCCACAGGTGAGTACGCCGTTGGTCACTTTGCCTTCCAGATGGTTTACATCGCCTAAAAACTCAAACACAAAGCGGTTTTTGGGCTCCCGGTAGAGCTCATCGGGAGTATCAATTTGCTCAATACGGCCGTTGCTCATGACTACGACGCGGTCGGAAAGCTCCAGCGCCTCTTCCTGGTCGTGGGTGACAAAGACGCTGGTGAAATTGAACTCGTCATGCAGGTGGCGCAGCCAGCGGCGTAACTCTTGGCGCACTTTGGCATCAAGTGCGCCAAAAGGCTCGTCCAACAGCAGTACTTCCGGTTCCACTGCCAAGGCGCGGGCTAGCGATACTCGCTGCTGCTGGCCGCCGGAAAGCTGAGCAGGGTAGCGGTTGGCGAGGTGCTCCAGCTTGACCATTTCAAGTAGCCTAAACACCCGGGCGCGAATCTCACCGCTGCTGGGGCGGCGTTTACGCGACAACACGGTCAGGCCAAAGGCCACGTTGTCGTAGACGCTCATATGGCGAAACAGCGCGTAGTGCTGGAAAACAAAGCCAATTCGCCGGTCGCGCACATGTACATTGGTCACGTCGCGGTCGCCAAACAAAATCTTGCTGGGTTGTGCGGTGCGGTCGGCATTTTCCAAGCCGGCAATAATCCGCAGCAGCGTCGTTTTGCCCGAGCCCGAAGGGCCAAGCAGGCCGACCAGCTCGCCTTCGTGAATATCCAGGTTGATCGGCTCTAACGCCTGGGTAGTGCCGAAGTGCTTAGCGATGTTATGTAAATGAATGCTCATGCAAATGCCTCCCGGCGCGCTGCGCGCCATTCCAGCCCGGCCTTGGCGGCGAGCGTCAGTAGGGCAATAAAGGCGAGTAGGGCCGCGCAGGCAAACGCCCCCACGGCGTTATAATCCTGATACAGCTGCTCAAGGTGCAGGGGTAGCGTATTGGTTTTACCGCGAATCGCCCCGGAAACCACCGAGACAGCGCCAAACTCCCCCACTGCTCGGGCGTTGGTAAGGATAACGCCGTACAGCAGTGCCCAGCGAATGTTGGGCAGCGTAACGCGACGGAAGGTCGTCCAGCCAGAAGCGCCAAGCGTCACGGCTGCTTCTTCTTCACGGGAGCCTTGGGCCTGCATCAACGGGATCAGTTCCCTGGCCACAAAGGGGCAGGTAACGAAAATAGTCACCATGAGGATGCCCGGCCAAGAAAACATCAGCTGAATATCATGGCCGTCCAGCCAAGTGCCGATCCAGCCGTTGCGGCCATACAGCAGCAGGTAAATCAGACCCGCGACAACGGGAGAGACCGCAAAGGGGATATCGATCAACGTTTGCAAAATGCGCCGCCCAGGAAAGCTGAAGCGCGTGACCAGCCACGCCAGGGCAACGCCAAATACCAGGCACACGGGAATGGTTAGTAGCGCAATCATCAGCGTCAGACCAATCGCGTGCAGGGTGAAGGTGTTACTGACATTCGACCAGAAAACCATAACGCCCTGGGAGAATGCCTGAGCAAAAATGGCCACCAGCGGCAGCAGTAAAAACAGTGCTGATAGCACCAGGGCGGCACTTATCAGCAGGCGCCGGATAAGCGGCGCATCACCAATTCGACGCATTACCCCTTACCTCCATGCAGACGGCGCACAAAGCGGCCCTGCCAAATATTAATGGCCAGTAGCAGCGCCAGCGAGACAAACAGCACCACTGAAGCAATCGCCGAGGCCCCCGCATAGTCATACTCTTGCAGCTTGACGAAAATCATCAGCGCGGTGATTTCTGTTTCGTAAGGCATATTACCGGCGATAAAAATGATCGCTCCGAACTCGCCTAGCGAACGAACAAACGCCAGCCCCGTGCCGGTCACCAAGGCAGGCCAGATATGCGGCAAGATCACGCGGCGAAAGGCCACGCCGTCGGTAGCACCCAATGACATAGCGGCTTCATCGACTTCCACTGGCATATCTTCCAGCACCGGCTGCACCGTGCGCACCACAAACGGGATGCTGGTAAAGGCCATGGCCAGGGCGATGCCCACCCAGGTATAAGCGACTTGAAACCCTAGCGGCTCCAGCAATCCACCCATCCAGCCGCTACTGGCATAAAGGGTTGCCAACGTAATGCCTGCCACTGCGGTGGGTAGCGCGAAGGGGAGGTCCATTAAGGCATCGAGTAAGCGCTTGCCAGGGAACTCGTAGCGAACTAACACCCACGCCAGCAATAAGCCAAATATGGCGTTGATAATCGCTGCAACGGCTGCCGCGCCAATGGTGACCATATAGCTGGCAACCACGCGTCCTTCGGTGATGATCGCCCAGTATTGGGCAAAACTAAGCTCCGCTAACTGACCGAACAGGCCCGTAATAGGGAGTAGTAGCACCAGCGAGATAAACAGTACGCTGATACCCATAGAAAGGCCAAAACCCGGCAGCACTCGGGTGCTGCCGGTTCGCCAGGAGGCAAGTTGACTCATAGTTCAGGCTGGCTCATGAGTGAATATTAGCGGCGCTGTAACTGGTCGAGAAGGCCACCACCCTCAAAGTGGGTCTCCATGGCTTCATCCCAGCTACCAAACACTTCATCTACTTCAAGCAGTTCGGTTTCCGGGAACTGGTCGGCGAACTCTTCGACCACGGCTTCGTTATGCACTCGGTAGTTGAAGCCTGCCAGTAGGCGTTGAGTTTCTTCTGTGTAGAGGTACTCAAGATAGCTCTGGGCCAAATCGCTGTTACCGTTGCGCTCAGCATTTTCACCAACAACGGCAACGGGGAACTCGGCCAGGATGCTAACGGGTGGCACGATGACTTCGTAGTCGTCGCTGCCATACTCTTTGCGAATGTTGTTGACTTCAGACTCGAAACTAATCAGTACATCGCCAATTTCACGCTCGATAAAGCTGGTGGTTGCGCCACGACCGCCGGTATCGAATACCGCCACATTGGCTAGGAAAGTGCGCATGAACTCTTCGATTTGCTCTTCATCGCCATCGAACTCGTTCTCGGCAAAGCCCCAGGCGGCTAAGTAGGTATAGCGGCCGTTACCCGAGGTTTTCGGATTGGGGAAAACCATCTGTACATCTTCTTTGACTAAGTCGTCCCAGCTCTCAATTCCTTTAGGGTTGCCTTTACGCACTAGGAAGGCGGTGGTGGAGTAGTAGGGGGAGGCATTGTTCTCAAACGCATCCTGCCAATCTTCGGCCACCAGCCCAGCATCGGCAAGTACCTGCACGTCGGTCACCTGGTTAAAGGTCACCACATCGGCACGTAAACCCTGAAGGATGGCACGGGCTTGTGCGGAAGAGCCGCCGTGAGACTGGCTAATGGCAATCTCTTCACCGTGTTCCTCCTGCCACCAGGCTTGAAACTCAGGGTTGATCGCAGCAAACAGCTCGCGAGCGATATCGTAAGACGAGTTGAGTAGTTCACGCTCTTGGGCGGCGGCGGTTCCACTTACCGTAACGCCTAATGCAATGGCAATCAGGCTGCGGCGGAAAATTGTTGGCAGTGCCATAGAGAAACTCCTTAAAAACAGTAAGCGCTTAGTATCGCGATATTGGCAAGGTTAAATCTATCAATGTGGAATTACAATCATGCTTTATATTCTATTTAAGAATATGTGTGTGATGAGATGCGCGACGCGGATACGTGGTTCTGTTAAGCGGCTCTGATAAGATAGCAGCCTGGCTTTGCTCTCTTGCCCGCACACTCGCGGGTATATCGAGTGTCTACCCTTCGTCTACTGATTGATAAGCAGGAATGGAATATGACCGCTGCGCAGGATTTCTTGATTGCCCCCTCTATTTTATCGGCTGACTTTGCCAGGCTGGGTGAGGAGGTGGATAACGTGCTGGCTGCAGGCGCGGATGTGGTGCACTTCGACGTCATGGATAATCACTATGTGCCCAACCTGACCATTGGGCCCATGGTGTGTAAGGCGCTGCGTAAGCATGGCGTCACGGCGCCCATCGACGTGCATCTAATGGTTAAACCGGTAGACCGCATGATCAGCGACTTTATTGAGGCGGGCGCCAGCTATATCACCTTTCACCCGGAAGCGTCTGAGCACGTTGATCGCTCGCTGCAGTTGATCCGTGATGGTGGCTGTAAAGCCGGCCTGGTATTTAATCCGGCCACGCCGCTCTCCTATCTTGACTATGTGATGGATAAAGTCGATATGGTGCTGCTGATGAGCGTCAACCCAGGTTTTGGTGGGCAATCCTTTATCCCCGGCACGCTGGACAAGCTGCGCGAAGCACGGGCGCGCATTGATGCCTCAAAATTTGATATGCGCTTGGAAATCGATGGTGGGGTGAAAGTGGATAACATCGCCGAGATCGCCGCAGCAGGCGCCGATACCTTTGTGGCGGGATCCGCCATTTTCAGCGCCTACCAAGCCACCGACCCGCACGGCTATGACACGGTGATCAAGCAGATGCGAGCGGCGCTGGCCAAGTAAAAAGTCAGTGTCGAGTGTCGTTTAGTGCAATTTCATGCGCGGTTTTAAGTAACGATTAAGCTTATCGACCAGCCAGGCCAGCCCCGTTTTCGGCACCCCATGAATAGAGAGCTGGTGCATGCGGTAGAGCGATGCATAGGCTTGGCGAGCCAGCCAGCCCTCTAAAAACAGGCCGCGGGAGGCGGAGCTTCGCATCAAATTACCTACCGCATCGTAGCGGGCCAGCGATACCAGTGAGCCGTGATCGCGGTAGCGGAAATCGGCTAGCGGTTTGCCTTCCAGTTTATTGACCAGGTTTTTGGCGAGCAGCTTAGCCTGCTGGTGAGCCGCCTGGGCGCGAGGAGGCACCGTGCCGCTTTCACCCATCGGGCAACTGGCGCAGTCGCCTAGAGCAAAAATTTTCTCATCATCGACGCTTTGTAGGGTGCTTTTTACTTCAATTTGGTTTTTCTTATTCGTTGTCAGGCCTAGCTCCGCCAAAAACGGCGGCGCTTTGATACCCGCTGCCCACACGTTGATATCGGTCTTGATCACTTCATCGTCACCGGTGATCAACTGATGCGCCTGAGCTTCTTTAACGGCGGTATCGGTATGGACGGTTACCCCCATGCTCTCAAGCTCTGTTTTGACAGTTTGGCTGACCCGCTCGGAAAGCCCTGGAAGCAAGCGCGGCGCCGCTTCCAGTAGGTGTACGCTGATTTGCTGGTGGTCAACGGACGTCACCCCATAGGCATTGAGCATGCGCGAAGCGTCAAATAATTCGGCCGCAAGCTCTACCCCTGTTGCACCGCCGCCGACGATGCCAATGGTTAACTGAGTATGCTGGCGTAGGTTGGGGTCGGTATAGCGCAGAAAGGTGTTGATCATATCGCGCTGGAACACCTTGGCCTGCTCGGGTGAATCAATAAAGTGGCAGTGCTCTGTCACGCCGGGCGTGCCGAAATCGTTGGAAACGCTGCCTATGGCCATGACCAGATAGTCATAGGCAAGCTCGCGGGCGGGTAGTACCTCTTGCCCATCTTCATCATGAATCGGCGCTAATTGCAGCGTCTGTTGCTCGCGATTAATGCCGGTTAGCGAACCGCGCTGATAACGGTAGAAGTGAGCCGATGAATGCCCGCGAAGATCCACCTCGTCCATGCTGGAGTTCAGTACACCGGTGGCCAGTTCGTGGAGCAGCGGTTTCCATACGTGGGTGGTATTGCGGTCTAGCAGCACAATTTCTGCGCGTTTGCGCTTACCCAAGGTGCGGCCTAATCGTGTGGCAAGGGCTAAGCCGCCAGCACCGGCGCCGACAATCACGATTCTGGGAGTGGGCATATCACTACCTCCTTAACTAAATTAGCCCCAGCATAGAAGGTTCTGATGCGTCTGACTAATGCGAACGTTTGCTTTGAGCAGGTAAAATGGTTTTTAAATCAAAATGGGGCAGAGCGCATTGAAAATACATCCAAGTCACTACTCAGAACGACACCCAGTGCTACAGGGAAAACGGCTAATTGCCTTCGACTTGGACGGAACGCTGATCGATTCAGTGCCCGACCTTGCCGCCGCCGTGGCACGCACGTTAAGCGAGCTGGATTTACCTGAGCCGAATGAGACAAAGGTACGGGATTGGGTGGGCAATGGCGCGCCGGTATTAGTGGAACGAGCTCTGACCTGGGCGTTGCAAGCCCCGCCAGAACCTAGCCTGCAACAGCGCGCCTATGATGCGTTTATGGGGCACTACGGCGCTGCACCTAATGCCCTGACAACGCTCTACCCTGGCGTAAAGCAAGCCCTAGAGGCGCTGTACCAGCAAGGTATGACCCTGGTGCTGATTACCAATAAGCCCGAACGCTTCATTGAGCCGCTGTTAAATCACTTCGAGCTGCTGAACTATTTTACCCTATGTCTCGGCGGTGATTCTTTGGCCGAAAAGAAGCCCCACCCATTGCCGCTGCTTCACGCTGCGCACTATTGCCAAATACCGCCAACTGAATGTGTGATGGTCGGCGATTCACGTCACGATATGGCGGCTGGAAAGGCGGCAGGCTTTACTACTCTGGCGCTGCCCTATGGTTATAACCATGGGGAGCCGATAGAGAATAGCCATCCCGACCTAGTACTCAGTTCGTTAACTGAGTTGCTGTTGAACGCACCTCGACCGACAAAGGTCATTGACTAGGCTTGGTCGGTCGCTTACTCGGCCGTGGCGCCCCCTAGCGCGGTATGCATCACTTCAGCGTTATGGCGCAGCATGTCCGCGTAGTTGGCAGCGGGGCCATCTTCACCGCTCAGCGAGTCGACATACAGCGGACCTGCTAGGGGCAGTGAAGCCTCCCTGGATAGGGCGTCCATATGGATACTAGGTGTAGTGCTTTCAAAAAACAGCGCAGGGGGGCGTTTCTCGGCAAGCTGTTCGCTGATCTTGGCCATTGCCTGGGCGCTGCCTTGGGTCTCGTGGTTAACCCCCCACACCCCTTGAGCATCAAAGGCGTAGGCGCGGGCAAAATAACCAAAACCTGCCTCACTGGTTAGTAATGTGCGGTTAGTTTGTGGAATACCTTCAAGCCGCTCTTTTACCGCTTGGTTAAGATTGTTCAGCGCCTTGCGTGCCTCATCAGCGCGGGTATAAAACGCATCGGCTTGCTCGGGTAGATGCTCGGCCAGGGTCTCAGCAATGACATCGATGTAGGCTGCAGCGCCCTCTGGATCCATCCACATATGCGGGTCTGGCTCGCCTTTATACTGCCCGGTGGAAATCGTCAGCGGCGTATAGTCGGCCTTTTTAGCCACTTCCACTAGCGTTAGCCGGTCGTCAGACATCGCCTCAACATGGCGTATCCAAGGCTCTAGTCCAAGCCCGTTATAAAACACAATATGCGTCTCTTCTAACGCCAGTACGTTGGGTGGGGTTAGCTCCCAACGGTGAACATCTTCTCCCCGTGGCACAATGACATTGACGCTGACAGTGTCACCCGCCACTCGTTTGACCAGCTCCTCCATGACTGAAAAGGAGGCAATTACGCGCAGCGTTGTGTTGGCATAAGCTGGCGCAGCGCTTATCAGCGCGACGAATAAGAGCGCCCACACCCAGGTAAACCACTTTGACATCCCACGCTCCTAACTGGCTAAAAAAACTATCGAAAAAGACGGCAGATAATAAAGACTGCGGTGGCCCGTTGCCAGTTCCACTGCAATGCGAGGCCGCAAGAAGTATTACCCAAGGGAGGATTCCCTCAAGTGAAAAGTGCCACTATGCTGAATAGTATTACACTCCTAAGCATAGCGTGCCTTATGACTGGCTGAACGGTTTCTTATTCGCGGCATCGGTGTGGCATCCCCAAAGCTGTGATTTATCGCCCATAGCGCTGGTGGTCTAAAGGGGAGGGGGCTGGTTGACACTTAACCCCTGCAAGGAAGTGCTCGGTTGCGGTATCATCACTCCATTAACGGTTTAATCTGTGGTCGAAATGACACAACGGAGTAAGTGGGGCAATGGCGCAAGCTCAGTCGGTGCATAAACAGCCATCACAGGAACAGTCAGCGCAAAAAGTGGTGATGCTGGACAATTATGACAGTTTCACGTTCAACATTGTCCAGTACCTGGGTGAGCTTGGTGCCGAAGTCATCACTCACCTCAATGACGAAATCACCATTGAGCAGATCGAAATGCTGGCGCCGACACACCTGGTGGTATCGCCTGGGCCCTGCACTCCCAACGAGGCGGGCATATCCATGACCGCCATCAAACACTTTGCAGGCAAGCTGCCTATTTTAGGCGTTTGCCTGGGCCATCAGGCGATTGGCCAAGTGTATGGTGGCAAGGTCGTGCACGCGCCGCAGGTGATGCATGGTAAAACCTCCGCTGTGCTGCACGCTAACCAAGGCGTGTTTGAAGGGCTGGATAACCCGGTTGAGGTTACCCGCTATCACTCCCTGGTGGTCGATAAAGCGAGCCTGCCCGACTGTTTACAAATCACTGCCTGGACAGGTGATGACGACGTAACCCCCGGTTTAGTCATGGGGTTTCGTCACCGCGAGTTGGATATTGAAGGGGTGCAGTTTCACCCCGAGTCGATTCTTACCCGCCAAGGCCATGAGCTGTTGGCCAACTTTTTAAAACGCGGCTGATAGCCGGTTTCACACGCTTTTAGGGGCCCCTCTGCTCATGCAAATGCGAGATGCGATTAATGCGGTGATGCGCCGCGAAGACCTCTCTTTCGATGCCATGCACGCTTTGATGCGTCAGATTATGACCGGCGATGCAAGCGATGCACAAATTGGTGGCCTGTTAGTAGGCCTCGCCATGAAAGGTGAAAGTGCCGAGGAAATTAGCGCCGCTGCTCAAGTAATGCGCGAGTTGATGAAGCGCGTTGAACTGAGTGCTGAAAACGTTGTGGACATTGTCGGCACCGGTGGCGATGGTGCCAACCTGTTTAACGTTTCCACCGCCGCCAGTTTTGTCGCCGCTGCCGCTGGTGCCCATGTGGCCAAACATGGCAACCGAAGCGTTTCGTCTTCATCGGGTAGTGCGGATCTGTTCGATGTGGCGGGTATCTACCTGGATCTCAAGCCTGACCAGGTAGCGCGCTGTATCGAGCAGGTGGGTGTAGGTTTTATGTTTGCGCCTAATCATCATCCGGCCATGCGCTATGCCATTGGCCCCCGCCGCGAAATGGGCGTGCGCACGCTGTTTAATATTTTGGGCCCGTTGACCAATCCTGCTGGTGCTCCCAATCAGGTACTGGGTGTTTACGCGCCGGAGCTGGTGCCGCTGATGGCGGAAGTGTTGCAAACCTTGGGTAGCCGCCATGTGATGGTCGTTCACTCCGAGGACGGTCTGGATGAGATATCTCTGGCCAGCCCCACCTTGGTAGCCGAGCTTAAAGCGGGTGAGATTACCCAGTACACCATTACACCCGAAGAACTGGGTATTGAGCGCCAAAGCTTGGCAACACTGAAAGCCGCCAGCGCCGAAGACAGCCTGCGCTTGGTCAAGGCAGCGCTTTCCGGTGAAGGTGCCGCTGCCGATATGGTCGCGCTAAATGCAGGGGCCGCGCTCTACTGTTCGGGCGTCGCGGATACGTTAAAAGAGGGTGTGATGGTAGCCCAGGACGCGCAAGCTTCTAAACTGCCGCTTGAGAAGCTTAGAGAGCTTTCGCACTTCACCAGCGTTTTTAAGCAGTAAGTTCTTAAATAAGAAGAGACCACCATGACTCAACAGGCAACGCCGACTATTTTAACGCGCATTCTTGCTCGCAAAGACCAGGAAGTGGCAGAGCGCCGTCAGGCCGTTTCAGAGGCGGATTTGCTCGCGTTAGGAGAGCAGCAGAGCACCCCGCGTGGCTTTATTGAGGCGCTTAATACGCGCATCGCAACGGGTGATCCGGCGATTATCGCCGAGGTGAAAAAAGCCTCACCGTCAAAAGGCGTTATTCGCGAAGAATTTCACCCCTCGGATATCGCCAAAAGCTACGCCCAGGGCGGTGCTGCCTGTCTCTCCGTGCTTACCGACGCCGACTTTTTCCAGGGCCATGAAGACTATCTAATTGCCGCTCGGGACGTCTGCACGCTGCCGGTGATTCGCAAGGACTTTATCACCCATGGCTATCAGGTTTGTGAAGCGCGGGCGATTGGTTCGGACTGTATTCTGCTGATCGTTGCCGCCCTGGATGATGCTCAACTGCGCGATCTGCACCAGCAGGCCAATCAGTTGGGTATGGATGTGCTGGTCGAGGTGCACGACGCCAACGAGCTTGAGCGTGCCCTGGCACTGGATCTAAAGCTGGTCGGCATCAACAACCGCAACCTGCATACCTTTGAAACCAGCCTGAATACCACCTTGGATCTGTTGCCGCGCATTCCTGAGGGCGTCACAGTGATTACCGAATCGGGTATTCATACCCGCGATGACGTTGAGCTAATGCGCGACCACAGCGTCAACGGTTTTCTGGTCGGCGAAGCTTTTATGCGCGAAAGTGATCCAGGCTTGGCACTGAAAAGGCTGTTCTTTTAACCTGCTTGCTTTAGGCACACAAGCAGTGCCTGAAGCGGGTGCGGTAATGATTGTTCCGAGTAACGCTTCACTTGGCTACGGCAGGAGTAGCCGGTGGCCAGTAACTTGCCTACGTTTTCTTCGGCCTCCACCTGGGGCTGCCACGACTGGGCGTAGATCGTTTTGGACGTAGCGGCGTTGCGGGTTTCGTGGCCGTAGGTGCCAGACATACCACAGCAACCGGTGGCCACCAGCTCAAGCTCTAACCCAAACGCCGCGAACACTTGCTGCCATGCTTTAGGGCTGCCCGGTGCATTGGTTTTCTCGGTGCAGTGGGAGAGCAGCTTAAAGCCGGGGTCGGTTAGCTTAAGTTGGTTGGGCGCTAGCGTATTGATGCGGGTCGTGAGCCACTCCTGCAGCATCAGCACCTCCGGCACCGCCTCATTACCTAGCGCTTTGACGTACTCCTGGCGGTAGGTGAGCGTCATTGCCGGGTCGATGCCCACCAGGGGGATATCAAAGCGGGCCAAGGTGCGTAGCCGCTCGGCCTGCTTGGCGGCGGTACGTTCGAAGGCGCCCAAGAAGCCCTGCACCTGGAGTGGTTTGCCGTTCGCCGAATAGGGCATCACAAACACGCGTAGATTGAGGCGCGAGAGCAGTTCCACCACGTCCATCACCAGCTTGGCTTCAAAGTGGGTGGTGAAGGCATCCTGGACAATAATCACGCTAGTGGCACGCTGCTGTTCGGTTAACAGGGCCAGTGAGAGCGGTGTTGCCTCGGCAACGCCCCAGGCGTTCAGTTGCTTTTTAACACTGGCCCGTGAAAGCGCCGGGGAGTCGCTCATGCCCAGCGTACGGCGCATCAGTTGCTCTACCCAGCGCTGGCCAATCACGGCGTTATACAGCGGTGCGGCTTTGGCCAGGGTAGGCAGCATAAACTCGGTGCCGCCAATCACGTAGTCGCGCAGCGGGCGCAGGTAACGGCCGTGGTAGACCTCCAAGAACTGCGAGCGGAACTGGGGAACGTTGACCTTGATCGGGCACTGACTCGCGCAGGACTTACACGCCAGGCAACCCGCCATGGCGTCATAAACTTCATGGGAGTAGTCGTGGTGCTGCTTGCGGCTTAGAGTATTCGCCACCCGCAGCGGAAAGCGTTTAATAAAGCCCCAGCCGCCTTCGGCTTTTTTCTTGCGCGACTCCTCAACAACATCGATTCCCGCCTGGGTCTGCAGGCGCAGCCACTCGCGGATCAGGCTGGCACGGCCTTTGGGCGAGTGGCGACGATCCCGCGTCGCCTTCCAGGAGGGGCACATGGGGTCATCAAGGTCGTAGTTGTAGCAAGCGCCGTTACCGTTGCAGTACACCGCGGCGTCGTAGGCCTGCCAGGCGCGCTCATCGATGGTGCGGTCAAACTGACCGCGCATGGATACGCCATCCACCGTCAACAGATCGGGGTCGCTATCTTTGGCGATTAGCTCGCTGCTTTGAGGCTTACTCGCAGCGTCGGGCGAGGTGGAAATGCCCGCGGCCCCGGGCGGGTTAGAAAGAGGTGAGGCGATCTTGCCAGGGTTTAGCTGGTTATAGGGGTCAAAGGCGGCTTTTACCCGCTGTAGGCTGGGATAAAGCTCACCAAAGAATTTAGGTGAATACTCCGAGCGCACGCCCTTACCGTGTTCGCCCCACAGCAGGCCGCCATATTTCTGGGTCAGCGCCGCCACTTCATCGGACACCGCGCGAATCAGTTTTTCCTGTTCGGGATCCTTCATATCGATGGCGGGACGCACGTGAAGTACGCCAGCGTCGACATGGCCAAACATCCCGTAGGCGAGCCCTCTGGCATCCAGCGCGGCGCGGAACTCGGTGATAAAGTCCGCCAAGTGCTCCGGCGGCACGGCGGTATCTTCCACAAACGGAATCGGCCGCTTCTCGCCCTGCACATTGCCGAGCAAACCCACCGAGCGCTTGCGCATGGCGTAGACTTTCTGGATCTGCCCACGCCCCTCGGCCAAGGTGTAGCCTAGGCGCTCAACGGTGGTGTCTTGGCTTAGGTGGTCGGTGAAGGCGCGAACCCGCTTGGCGAGGGCGCTCTCATCGTCGTCATTAAATTCGATCAGGTTAATGCCACGAATCACCGTGTTAGCGGTCGCCGGGAAGAACTCCGCCACGCTGTCCCAGACGAAGTCTTCCATGGCCAACTGCAGCACGGTGTCGTCGATGGTCTCTATGGAAGTAGGGCGCAGCGCCTGCGGCTGGGGTTGTAGCGCCTGCGGCTGAGGTTGTGAAGAGGTGCTAGCGGCCATCAGCGCTTTGGCATCCCGCAGTGCATCCATAAAACTGGTGTAGCGCACATTGACCAGAGTGGAGTGCTTGGGAATCGGCAGCACATTCAACACCGCCTCGTTCAAAAAGCCCAGCGAGCCTTCCGAGCCGCACAGCAGGCTGTTGAGGTTGAGCTGCCCCTCGCTATCGCGCAGGTGGGCCAAATCGTAGCCGGTCAAGCAACGGTTGAGCGGCGGGAACTTGGCTGCAATCAATTCGCGCTGTTGGTCGATAATATTGGCGGCGGTGGTATGTACGCGGCCCAGAATGCCTTCCTGCTGGCACTCAGCCTGCTCTTCGTCCGATGTTAAAGCGCGGCTGTGCAGGTGCTTTCCACCGATCAAAATGGTATCGAGCTCCAGCACATGATCACGGGTTTTTCCGTATTCGCAGCTACCCTGGCCGCTGGCATCGGTAGAGATCATGCCGCCAATGGTGGCGCGGTTGGAGGTCGAAAGCTCCGGGGCGAAAAACAGCCCATGGGGTTTGAGCGCGGCGTTTAATTGATCCTTCACCACGCCCGCCTGAACGCGCACCCGCCGTGCTTCCGTATCGATCTCTAGGATCTGATTCATATGGCGGGAGACATCCACCACGATGCCATCGGTGAGCGACTGACCGTTGGTGCCGGTGCCGCCGCCTCTGGGCGTTAATACAATGCTGCGGTGAGTGGTTTGCGCGACCAACCGGGTAAGGCGCTCTAGGTCTTCGGCATGCTTGGGGTAGACCGCCGCTTGGGGCAGACGCTGGTAAATCGAGTTATCCGTTGCCAGCACCGTACGGTTGGCATAGTCGGGAGCGATTTCGCCTTCGAAGCCGCGCGTTTTAAGCGCCTGCAGAAAACGTACATACTCATTGCCCAAGCGTTCGAACGGGGCGGTACGGGTGTCCAAGGATGCAATCATAGTTGATCAAGCCGTCAGTGCCGGGGGCGCATTAAAAGAAGACCGCTACTTTACCGCAGCGGCTGCCCCGCTGCATCTCACTGTCGCGCTTTGCACTGCACCTTACTCTGCTCCCAGGGCCTCTTTTACTAGCGCTAATGAGGCATCCGACATCGGTAGCTTCAAGGCTAGTGCATGGGCGCGGGGTGACATTTTGCGCCAGGTCATCTGCACAATGCGCACCATATGGTCGTGCTCGATCTTGCGCGAGAAATCGGCAAAGTAGTTCTCTAAAAATACCAGGCAGGCGCAATCTTCCAGCGCTTGTACATCGGGATCGCGACCCAGGCCTTTCTTGCCGATTATCGTTGCGGCTCGGATGGCATCTTCGTCTGCATAGCCTGCGTCGCGCATTAGCTGGGCGGTGGTATCGCCTGCGCGCTTTCCCTGGTCGCGTCGCCAGGTTAAGTAGCCTACGCGCCCTTCGGGGTACTCCTCACGCGGTACTAACCAGCGCTGTAAGTGCTGGGCGCGTACGGCTAAGCGCAGCACCTCAACTGGAGCGTCATGCACGCGGTCTAGCCAGTCGCTCATGCGCTGGGCATAAGCCAGTTCCTGGGGCATGGATGTGCCATCGGCAAGCGTCGTGGAGCGCGGATCCTCGGCATGCAGGGCATCGATGGCGATGAGCGTTTGATCAAAAGCGGTAGGCATAGCTGCGTTGCTCGGCTAAAAATGATGCTAATAGGTTGCCGAGAAACCGTGCGAATCACAACTGCTGTATGGGAGGGGAGGTTATGAAAGGCGGTAAAGCGCAGCGCCCGCTGCTAAGCACAGCGGACGCCTTTTCATACGCTATAAATGCTAGCGTTAAAGTTAGCGACGGTTGTAGATTTCTTCGTTGAGCTCACCCTCGCTTTTACCTACCAGCGTGGTGACCATTAAATCGCCCGCGACGTTGACGCTGGTGCGTGCCATATCAAGGATCCTATCAATCCCCGCGACCACGGCGATAGCTTCCAGCGGCAGACCAACCTGGGCCATTACAATCGAGAGCATAATCAGGCCAGCGCCTGGTACGCCTGCGGTACCAATGGAGGCCAGCGTGCCGGTGGCGACAATCATGCCGTAATCCATCATGCTCAAATCAGTGCCAGTCATTTGGGCGATGAATAGCACGACCACGCCCTGGTAAAGCGCGGTGCCATCCATATTGATGGTGGCGCCTACCGGTAACACAAACCCTGAAACCCCTTCGGAAACGCCCAGGTTCTTCTGCGCGCAACGTATAGAGACCGGCAGGGTGCCCGCAGAAGAAGCGGACGAGAACGCCACAACAATAGCGTCCAGACTGCCCTGCAAATAGCGCATGGGGTTTAGCCGCCCCAGTAGCGAGATCAAACCCGAGTAGATCACCAGCACGTGAAGAATGCTGGCCAGGTACGCCACGCCAATCAACTTGGCCAGCGGCAGCAATATCTCTAAACCGTACTGTCCGGAGACGTGGGCGATTAAGCCAAATACGCCGAAGGGCGCAAACGCCATCACAATGCCGGTGAGCTTGTACATTGCCTCGGCAAAGCTATCGAAGACCTTCATGACCGGCTCGCCTTTATCGCCGATCAACGTCAGCGAAATACCTAAACCAATGGCAAACACAATGATCTGCATAATGTTGCCGTTGGCCAGGGCGTCCAACGGGTTACGCGGCACTAAGTTAACCAGAATAGAGACCAGCGATGGCGCTTCGTTAGCGGCCACTTCAGAGTCAAAACTTAAATCAACGCCCACGCCCGGCTGCAGCAGGGTGGAAAGTACCAGACCAATGGAGATAGCAAAGGCGGTGGTGACCAAATAGAGCGTAATGGTACGCGCGCCAATACGACCCATTTTCTGGGGGTCGCGCATTGAGGTAATACCCACCACCAGAGTGGAAAACACTAGTGGCACAATCAGCATCATAATGGCGTTAATAAAAATATCGCCCAGCGGTTTAAACACGCTGGCGGTCTCACCTAATAGCGCGCCTGCCAAAATACCCAACGCCAAGCCGGCGAGAATCTTCTTCCATAGGGCAATTCGTCGCCACCAGGCAAACTTTCCTTGCTGTGCTGTCTCCTGCACTGCGCTTCTCCTGTCAAAAGTGTTAAAACCTATTATTTATCGATTCGTTAGACGAATCGGCGGGCACTCTATCACTTTTGGCTAACGGGCTGGGATGGATATGCCTAGTGGTCATAGCACATACAGTCGATTCGATAACTGAACCTTGCTTAGCGATAGCGCAAACTTATTACGTGCCGCTACCTTCTAGCAGCGCTATGCGCTGCATTCGCGGGTGCGCCGTAGGCTTACCACGCGCTACTGGAGTGTGGCGTTAGCTAGTGCTGACTTCTCTGGTGCTGGAGCCTTTTAGCGTAGCTAAACGTGCGTCTGGTGATACCGGCCATAGCTCCTCGCCGCGCTTTTGCCTACAATAGACCCCTTTATGCACGCGCATTGGCGCGGTGCTTTTATTGTTTTCAGGCCAAGGGACAGGATTCATGCTCGATCCGAAACTGCTGCGCGGTGATCTTGACACGGTTGCTCAACAACTGGCCCGGCGGGGCTTTGTGCTTGATAAAGCGGGATTGCAGGCGCTGGAGTCGCGTCGCCGCGAGCTGCAAACGCAAACCGAGCAGCTGCAAAATGAGCGCAATATGCGCTCCAAAGCGATTGGTAAAGCCAAAGCCAACGGTGAAGATATTCAGCCGCTGCTGGATGAAGTCAGCGATTTAGGCGATCGCCTGGATAAAGCCAAGCGCGAGCTAGCCGACGTCCAGGAAGAGTGGGACGACGCTATCAGCGGTATTCCCAACCTGCCCCATGAAAGCGTGCCGGAAGGCAAAAGCGAAGACGAGAATGTCGAGCTGCACCGCTGGGGCACGCCGCGGGAGTTTGATTTCGAGGTGTTGGATCACGTTGATCTGGGTAAGCAGTCGGGTTATCTCGATTTTGAGCTGGCGGCTAAAATCACTGGCGCTCGCTTTGCGGTCATGCGCGGGCCCATAGCGCGCCTGCACCGGGCGTTGGCGCAGTTTATGCTGGATACCCAAACCGAACAGCACGGCTACGAAGAGTGCTACGTGCCGTATATGGTCAACCGCGATTCGCTGATGGGCACCGGCCAACTGCCGAAGTTTGGCGAAGATTTGTTCAAGTTGGACGATGAGCGCGAGTACCACCTGATTCCCACTTCAGAAGTACCGCTGACCAACTTTGTACGCGATGAAATTGTCGAGCAGGCAGCGCTGCCGATGAAGCTTACCGCACATACGCCCTGTTTCCGCTCCGAGGCGGGCTCGCACGGGCGCGATACCCGCGGAATGATCCGCCAGCATCAGTTCGATAAAGTCGAGATGGTGCAGATTGTGGAGCCGGAGAAGAGCTACGAAGCGTTGGAAGAGATGCGTGGTCATGCAGAGGCGATCCTGCAGGCACTGGCGTTGCCGTATCGCGTAGTGACGCTATGCACTGGGGATATGGGCTTTGGGGCCACGAAGACCTACGACTTGGAAGTGTGGCTGCCCAGCCAGGAGACTTACCGGGAGATCTCGTCTGTCTCTAACTGCGAGGATTTCCAGGCCCGGCGTATGCAAGCGCGGTATCGCCATCCGGATTCCAAAAAGCCGCAGTTGCTACATACGCTGAACGGTTCAGGGCTGGCGGTTGGTCGTTGCCTGCTGGCGGTGCTTGAAAACCACCAGCAGGCAGATGGCTCGGTGATTATTCCTGAGCCGCTACGTCGCTATCTGGGCGGCGTGGAGCGTCTGGCCCTTTAAGCGCCCACTCAACGCTAACCCCGGCATCAATGCGGATGGTGCCGGGGCGATACTCACTGGCGGCACTGGATTGACTGGCGCCAGCGGCATCGCTTTCTGCACGCATCGCCATCATGCGCGGCTGGAAGATAGGTGATTGCGTCTCTTCAATGCGCTGCACATGACCAAGCTCAGCATCTAAGCTGTCGGCCATCAGGTTTGCTTTGTGTTGCGCTTTCTCCAGCGCTTTGACCAGCGCTTCGTCAGTGGCAGCGTCGCGGTCTTGTAGGTCAAACTGCACGCCATCCAATGAGTTAACACCAGCGGCTATTAGCGCGTCTAACACCTCGCTTAACTGACCAAGGTCGGTGAGTTCGACGGTGATCGGGCGCTCAAGACGTGTGCGCTGCAAGGTCTCATGCTCGCCATCTTCATTGCGTGGCCCTTGAATATGCTCAGGATAGACATTTAGCGAGCCTGCATTGATGGCATTGCGTTCAAGGCCGGTGGCTTCCATTTGTTCGATTAATTCGCTGGCGCGGGTCTCTAAGCGCTCGCGGGCATCGCTAAGTGCGCTACTATCGCTCTCTTCCAAGGTGGAAAGGGCGGGTGTGTTTTCCCACAATCGTGCATTCAGGGTGGCCTTGTCGGGTTCTACCTCAACCCAAGACTGCGCTTGAACATGCAAGCTTGGCTGGGGCGGTGTTGACGGTGAAGCGTGTGCAAAAGGAGCGCTAAGGAGTGCCAATAGAGCGCCGCCTAGTAGGCCATTGCGTAAACGTTTAGAGCCTGGTTTTTGAAGGTTAGCTGGTATGGCTTGCATAAATGTTTTCCTTAGTGAGCGGGCAGTGGCGCCGCCAAGTTAAAACCGGGTATAAATCATTCAAGTAGACGTAGCTTTGAAGCGAAGTAGAAAAGAAAGTTCAGCACGGAAGAGTGGTCGCAAAACAGTTGCTTATTATTTGCACGGTTTGTGCAATATGCCGAATGCAGCCATTATATATGGACAACAAGCTAGGGATAGATTATGTCGAACTTGTCGGACGAGGATTACCGCAGTATTCCCCTCAATGCCACCTTGGCGCTCGCTGCGCTGGTAGTGATTATTGCAGGAATGAAAGCAGGTGCTGATTTATTAGTGCCGCTGCTGCTCGCAATATTTATCGCAGTAGTATGTACCTCTCCAGTGCAGTGGCTGCATCGCTGTGGGCTGAGCATGCGGCTGTCAGCCTTGTTAACCCTGATGGTGTTGCTGGCGTTTATATCGCTGATTGGCCTGCTAGTGGTCAATAGCTTTAGTACCTTCGTGACGGCGTTGCCGGAAATAGAGTCGCGGCTTTATGAACAGTATTGGAACTTGCTCAATGCACTCTCCTCTCGAGGGTTAGCGATTAATCCTGACCAGATCAACTCGCTCTTTGAGGGGGAAGATGAAGGCTCCTGGATGCCGGCGCTATTGAGTCAGCTTGGCAACCTCTTTATGCAGAGCATCATTGTTGGACTGCTGGTCATCTTCATGCTGTTCGAGACGTTGAATGTGCGCGATAAAATTTCCCGCGCACTGGAAAATCCGGCACCTAGCTTGAAGCGTTTTAGTGAGTTCAGCTTAACGCTGAAGCGCTATCTAGCCGTAAAAACCATGATTAGCCTGGCCACCGGGGCGCTGGTATGGCTCTCTTGCATGATTGTAGGCGTGGATTTTCCGCTGTTGTGGGGCGTGTTGGCCTTTGCGCTCAACTTTATTCCCAATATTGGCTCCGCGCTGGCGGCGATACCCCCCGTGTTGCTGCTGCTGGTCTCCCAAGACGGCGGCGCTTTTCAAGCGTTACTGCTAGCCTCTGCTTATTTGGTCATCAACTTTGTGCTCGGCAATCTGATTGAACCGCGGGTAATGGGGCAGGCGTTGGGGCTTTCTACATTTGTGGCGTTTTTATCGCTGGTGGTATGGGGGTGGATCTTTGGTGCGGCGGGGATGCTACTTTCGGTGGTACTAACGATGACGTTGAAGATCGCACTTGATAGTCACCCACAAACACGTTGGATCGCTAGGCTGTTAGGGCCTGGAAAGCGCCGTGTAAAAGATATTCGGGTAAGCGATGCAAGTTTGCCGCCGTGGAAGCGCAAAAATTAGGTAGGAAATTTAGCGAAGGCGTGTTACCGCCGACAGAGTCGGCGGCTATTACAAGTGCTACACATTCATCAGGCGTTTTGTTCGATGAATTGCGTCAGTTGTGACTTAGATTGCGCGCCAACCAGTGAAGCGACTTTGGTGCCGGATTTAAACAGCATGACGGTAGGTACACCGCGGACGCCTTGCTCGGCAGCAATTTCTGGTGCGTCGTCTACATTGACACTAACAACTTTCAGG
Organism: Halomonas sp. ATBC28; assembly: GCF_005937175.1. Lineage (NCBI taxonomy): Bacteria > Pseudomonadati > Pseudomonadota > Gammaproteobacteria > Oceanospirillales > Halomonadaceae > Halomonas > Halomonas sp. ATBC28. The sequence continues at coordinate 163,630 of NZ_VCQL01000010.1, forward strand.
CTTTCCTGACGTTCTGCAGCTACTTCATCAACGACCGGGGCCATGACCTTGCATGGGCCACACCAGGGCGCCCAGAACTTCATTAGCACAGGCTGTTCAGCGTTGAGGACTTCTTGCTCAAAATTGGCGTTGGTGACATCAACATTATTAGCCATTTGCTTCTCCCGTTTGCGTTGCTCTTACTGTTTCGTTGCCTCAAATGGAGCAACGGTCATTACGCGATCCATTGGTGCTCTTTCAGTGCGCCTCGTGTCTATCGCGACAAGTGTGGGCAGATGTTAGCGGGCGCGAAGGTTGCTGGCAAATTTCCTGCACAGTGAGTTAACTAAATAGCAGAAATTAAAGGGTGCTGGTAGGGCGTTTTTTTTATAATATAAAAGTATTATTTTGGTGTTTTTTATTCTATATGGTGCTGTAGAGTGCCGAGTGTGACGACACGATCCGTCAGACGTGATGTGGCATCAGCGCCTGTGTGTGCTTAACGATTCGGCCTACATCAAGATACGGTCTACATAGATCTGTATAGAGAATAAATAAGGTGAGGATATGAAGCTACAACAGCTCCGCTATATCTGGGAAGTCAATCGACATAACCTGAACGTCTCGGCCACAGCGCAAAGTCTATTTACCTCACAGCCGGGGATCTCTAAACAGATACGTTTGTTAGAAGATGAGCTTGGCGTCGAGATTTTTGCGCGCAGTGGCAAGCACTTGACACGTGTGACGCCTGCTGGGCAGTCAATTATTGACCTGGCCGGGCAGGTACTGCGTCTCACCGAAAACATCAAGCAGGTGGCTCAAGAGCATAGCGATGAGCGCCGCGGTAGCCTGGCCATTGCTACGACCCATACCCAGGCCCGTTATGCGCTACCGCCCATTATCAGCGAATTCACCCTTAAATATCCTGATGTGGCGCTGCATATGCAGCAGGGTACGCCCAAGCAGATCGCACAGATGGTCAGTGAAGGCCAGGCCGATTTCGCCATCGCGACCGAGTCGCTGGAGCTATTTACCGATTTAGTGCTGCTGCCCTGCTATCGTTGGAACCGCTGCGTACTGGTGCCTAAAGGGCACCCGCTAGCCACTCATCAGGGCCCGTTGACCCTGGAGGCGCTCGGTGAGCATCCATTGGTTACCTACGTGTTTGGGTTTACCGGTCGCTCGCAGTTAGACGATGCCTTCAAAGCGAAAGGGTTAACGCCCAATGTGGTGCTAACCGCCGCCGATGCAGACGTGATCAAGACCTACGTACGGCTGGGCATGGGGGTTGGCATTGTGGCGCATATGGCTGTGGACGAGGCGCTTGATGATGACTTGGTGGCACTGGATGCAAGCCACCTGTTTGCCAGCTCTACGACAAAAATTGGTATCCGTCGTGGCACCTTTATGCGCGGTTACATGTATGATTTTTTGGAGCGCTTTGCGCCTCATTTAACCCGCGACCGGGTTGATGAAGCATTAACGGCAGGCCCGCGCCATGAGCAGTCGTTGTTTGACGACCTGGACCTGCCGGAGTATTAACCCGCAGTGTGGAGTTAGTGCTGCAAATGTAGCCCGCACTCGCGCTTCTCTTCCACCTTGGTAGGGTCGAAGTAATCGAAGTTATTGGGCAGATTATGCGCCTGTAGATACTGGTACATATCTTTGGCGCTCCACTGCAGCAACGGGGCAACTTTCAATAGGCCATCGCTGTTGCGACTAACCGGCTGCATTTTTGCGCGCTCGGGGGTGTCCTCAGCGCGCAGTGCGGTGAACCATACGTCGGGCTGCATTTCACGCAGCGCACGCTCGAAGGGCTCGATTTTAACTTCCTGAGTAAAGGCTGCGTGGCGCGGGTCGTCGATACCCGGCATGGGGCCTTCCAGCGCCTCGCGGTGGGCGCGCGTGCGCCGGGGTACAAAGCTCACGATGTTCAGGTTGAGTTGTTGAATCACTTCGTCAGCGAATTGATAAGTTGCTTCGGTGTTGTAGCCGCTGTCCATCCACACAATGGGTATATCCGGGCGCACCTGGGTCACCATATGCAGAATCACCGCCTCAAAAGGGCGAAAGTTGGTGGTGCAAATAGGTCGTGCACCCTGGGTCAGCGCCCACTCAACTAACCCTTGAGGATTATTTGCGAAATCTCTGTTAATCGCTTCAAGCTCTGAGGACATACTGCCTCCTAATCGGAAATTAAATAATACTGACTAGGCTACCAAACAGGAGGCAGCGAACCCCAATACCGTTTAGTTTGGCTTTTATATTCCTTTTTGATATAGAGCTCGCACTGCTTATTCCAAAGCGCCAATAAGGTGGCGAATTTTATCCAGAGTCTCGGTGTACTCTTCGTCCGCTTGAGAGTCTGCTACTAAGCCCCCTCCGCCCCATACATGCAGTCTTCCCGCCTCGGCAACCATAGTGCGAATAGCGATGGAGGTATCCATGCTGCCACGTACATCGACATAGCCAAGGCTGCCGCAATAAACACTGCGTTGGCAGGGTTCTAGTTCATCAATGATCTGCATTGCACGAATTTTAGGTGCACCGGTAATTGAGCCGCCAGGAAAGGCCGCCTTAAGCAGTGCCAGCGGGGTGTAGTTGCCGGCCAGCGTTCCCTGCACCACGCTAACTAGGTGGTGCACGTTAGGGTAGCTCTCTAAGCGACATAGCTGCGGAACGCGAATGGAGCCTGGCTGGCAGACGCGACCCAGGTCATTGCGCAGCAGGTCAACGATCATCACATTTTCAGCGCGATCTTTAGTGCTGCTCAATAGCTGTGCCGCCAGCGCCTGATCCTCTTCATGTGTGGCCCCTCGCGGGCGGGTACCTTTAATCGGCCGTGTTTCGACCTCGCCGTTGCTGCACTGAATAAACCGCTCGGGTGAAAGTGACAGTACGGCCTTATCGCCCCAGGCCATAAAACCTGAATAGGGTGTGGGGGTCGCTTTGCGTAACTGCAGGTACGCCTGCCACTCATCCCCTTGGTAGTCGGCATAAAAGCGTTGAGCCAGGTTGATCTGATAGCAGTCACCCGCGCGAATATAGCGCTGCACGGCGTTAAAGCGTGCGACATATTGGGTGTGGCTAAGTTCTGCTTTAAAGCTATTCGTTAATGTAAACGCGCTAGTTGGCTCTGGCGTCTTGGTAAGCCAGCTTTCCACCTGCTCACGACGCTGCGGGGTGGCGATTAACCACGCCTGCTGGGCCATGTGATCCAGGGTGATACACCAGTCGTAAAGCCCCAAGCGGGCTTGCGGTAAGGTGACCGGGCTTGCCTGAGCACTCTGAACCGATAAGGTTTTACGCCCTAAATCGTAGCCCCAGTAGCCTATTAGCCCGCCTAGAAAAGGGAGTTCACTGGTTTTATTAGGGATATCCAGTTGATCCAGTAGCCACTGCTGAAGGGCAAACGCATCGTTAGCTATGTGCGCCGGCGGGCTAAGCTGATCTGACGCAATACTCGCTTCGCCATGATGAGCAACTTCCAGCGTAGCAAGCGGGTCGCTGCTGATAATATCAAAGCGACCAGTGGCGATAGGGCGGCCACTATCGAGCAGCACCGCGCCGGGCCTGGCACGTAGGCAGGCGAATATTCCCAATGGGTCGGGTGAATAGGGCAGGGCAGTTATCGTCAACGCCTGGTTCATTAAGCAAACGCCTGGCCGGTAAAAGGGCTGCATATGTTAGAGGTCGTTGAAGATCGGCACCAGTCGCACGATTGACGCATTTCTCACGCTCGGAAGAGGATTGTTGACACTGTTTTTGCAGCTAGACTTTTTGCCTACAACGAAAGATGTATAAAGTCGCTTTATAAGCAGGTTGACGGCGGTGGTTCGCGGGGCTAAAGTTTCGCTATGTTTCTAATTGTCGACAATTCGCCATGAGCTTACCTGTTTCTTCTTCTTATTCCGATTCCTCGCCGCATGAAATGGCAACCCCTGAAGTACGCACGCTCGCCGAGCGGGTATTTCATCAGTTGCAGGATGCCATCGTACGCGGCGAGCTTGCTCCCGGCAGTAAGATCACCGAGCCGGGATTGTCTAAAACCTACGGTATTTCACGTGGGCCGCTGCGCGAGGCGATGCGCCGCCTGGAAGCACACCGCCTCATCGAGCGGGTTCCCCATGTGGGCGCAAGGGTAGTTAAGCTCTCGATGAAAGAGCTTTTAGAGCTGTTTGATCTGCGTGAAGCCTTGGAAAGTATGGCAGCGCGCTTGGCGGCAGAGCATATGTCGCCGGAAGAGGTTCAGGGTTTACGGGATGTGCTAGCGCTGCACGAAGGTCAGGCGGATTTAAAGCGTGGCGAAGCTTACTACCAGCGCGAAGGCGATCTCGATTTTCACTACTGCATCGTTCAGGGCAGCCACAACAAAATGCTAATGAACCTGCTCTGTGATGACCTTTACTACCTTGTGCGCCTTTATCGCACTCAGTTCAGTGCTAGCGGCACGCGACCGCAGCGCGCCTTTGTGGAACACCATCGCATTGTTGATGCCATTGAAGCTGGCGATGCGGAGCTGGCCGAGCTGCTCATGCGCCGCCATGTCAGCGCCTCCCGCGCCAATGTGGCGGATCGCTATGCAGCGACTCTCGAACAGTCAGCGTCTAAATCGCAAAGTTCTTAATCACGAAGCTAAAACATAACTAGAAATTAGCAATAGGAGAAACGCCCCATGTCCCAGATGACTCCCGGCGCCCGGTTTCGAGCCGCGCTTGAGGCTAACCGTCCGCTGCCGATCTTAGGCACCATTAATGCCTACACAGCGCTAATGGCCGACAAGGTTGGCCATCAAGCCATTTACCTCTCTGGTGGCGGCGTAGCTAACGCCTCGTTCGGCTTGCCGGATCTGGGCATGACGACCATGAATGATGTGGTGGAAGATGCCCACCGTATCTGCGGCGCTACCGAGCTGCCGCTGTTGGTGGATATCGATACCGGTTGGGGCGGTGCCTTCAATATCGCCCGCACCGTGAAAGAGATGCAGCGCGCTGGCGTGGCCGCGGTACATATGGAAGATCAGGTCGCGCAAAAGCGCTGTGGACACCGCCCCAATAAGGCGATTGTCTCCCAGCAGGAGATGGTCGACCGCATTAAAGCGGCAGCGGATGCCAAGATCGATCCCGACTTCTATTTGATTGCTCGCACCGATGCGTTTCAAAAAGAGGGGCTTGATGCTGCCATTGAGCGTGCCAACGCCTGCGTTGAAGCCGGTGCAGATGCCATCTTCGCTGAAGCGGTTCATACCCTGGATGATTACAAAGCCTTCTGTGAACGGGTCAATGCACCCATTTTGGCTAACATCACCGAGTTCGGTGCTACTCCGCTGTTTACTCAAACGGAGCTTGGCGAGGTTGGCTGCCGCATGGTGCTTTACCCGCTCTCGGCCTTCCGCGCCATGAACGCTGCGGCACTGCAGATCTATCAAAGCATCCTCGACAACGGCCACCAAAAAGACGTGGTGCCGCTGATGCAAACCCGCGACGAACTCTACGATTTTCTCAATTACCACGACTTTGAGCAGAAGCTGGACGCGCTGTTTGCCGAGAAAGGCGATGACCAATAAACCGCCAGTTAAGATGAAGCGCAGTTGGAAATGATTTCTTCTGCAAACTGGTGAGAGGACAGGTTGAAGCGAGGGTCTTTTGTCATGGATGACAAAAGTAGCGCCCAGGGAGGGGTTCACAGCGCCCTCGCGGAAACCTGTCCTCTCACCAAGATAGCTTTGCCGAAAGTTTAATGAACGACCTTATTCATAAATCGATAGTAAAAATAAAAGCAGTAATAGGAGACACACCATGGCTGATAAACCCGCAACAGGAGCAGGACTGCGTGGCCAGAGCGCTGGTTCCACCGCGCTGTGTACGGTAGGTAAAACAGGCTCAGGCCTGACCTACCGCGGATTTGATATTAAAGAGCTGGCTGAAAAAGCCAAATTCGAAGAGGTCGCTTACCTGCTGTTAAAAGGCAAGTTGCCTAATCAGGGTGAGCTAGACCACTACATCAGCAAGCTCAAAAGCCTGCGCGGCTTGCCCGATGCATTAAAAACGGTACTTGAGCAGATCCCCAAAGACGCTCACCCGATGGACGTAATGCGCACCGGCACTTCAATGCTGGGCAATCTAGAAACCGAGGAGAATTTTGATCAGCAGCAAGACGTTGCTGATCGGCTGCTGGCGGTGCTGCCCTCGATTATTTGTTACTGGTACCGCTTCTCCCACGACGGTGTGCGCATCGATACCGAAACGGATGATGACTCAGTAGGCGGGCATTTCCTTAATATGCTGCGCGGCGAGCCCGCCTCTGAACTGCATGCGCGGGTCATGAACGTATCGCTGATTCTTTACGCCGAGCACGAGTTTAACGCCTCTACCTTTACCGCAAGGGTATGCGCCTCGACGCTTTCCGATATGCACTCCTGCGTGACCGGTGCGATTGGGTCGCTGCGCGGCCCACTGCATGGCGGCGCCAACGAAGCGGCCATGGCGATGATCGAGGATTGGCAGTCGCCGGAAGAAGCAGAAAGCAAGATCATGGGCATGCTGGAGCGTAAGGATAAAATTATGGGCTTCGGGCATGCGATTTATCGCGAGTCCGACCCGCGCAACGCGATTATCAAGCACTGGTCCAAGAAGCTCTCTGACGATGTGGGTGATAAGGTGCTTTACCCGGTTTCTGAGCGGGTCGAAGAGGTCATGTGGCGTGAGAAGAAGCTGTTCTGTAACGCAGACTTCTTCCACGCCAGCGCATACCACTTCATGGATATACCCACCAAGCTGTTTACGCCGATTTTCGTCTGCTCTCGGCTGACTGGCTGGGCGGCGCACGTATTTGAGCAGCGCGCCAATAACCGCATTATTCGCCCTAGCGCCGATTACACTGGCCCCGAGAAGAGCGAGTGGGTGCCGATAGAAGCGCGAGACTGAACCGCTTGCTGCCCGGTGACTTGGACACCGGGCTTTTTTCAGCCCCCTTCTTGTGAGTCTGCCTGCTATGAATACCCAATACCGTAAACCGCTGCCTGGCACAGAGCTTGAGTTTTTTGATGCTCGCGAGGCGGTGGAAGATATCCAGCCCGGTGCCTATGCACAGCTGCCCTATACCTCTCGTGTGCTGGCGGAGCAGCTGGTGCGTCGCTGTGATCCTGAATTGCTCACCGATGCGCTAAAACAGTTGATTGAGCGCAAGAGTGACCTGGATTTTCCTTGGTACCCCGCGCGTGTCGTCTGCCACGATATCCTAGGCCAGACTGCTCTGGTCGATTTGGCCGGGCTGCGTGACGCTATTGCCGAGAAGGGTGGTGACCCCGCCAAGGTTAATCCTGTAGTGCCCACCCAGCTAATCGTCGATCATTCACTGGCAGTGGAGCACGCAGGGTCGGAAGAGGGCGCCTTCGAGAAAAACCGCGCCATTGAAGATCGCCGTAACGATGACCGCTTCCACTTTATCAACTGGACTAAAACGGCCTTTGAGAACGTCGATGTAATTCCTCCCGGCAACGGCATCATGCACCAGATCAATCTGGAGAAGATGTCACCGGTGGTGCAGAACCGTGACGGCATTGCCTATCCGGATACCTGTGTGGGTACCGATAGCCATACGCCCATGGTCGATGCCCTTGGCGTTATATCCGTAGGTGTGGGTGGTCTGGAGGCCGAAAGCGTCATGCTGGGCCGTGCCTCCATGATGCGCCTGCCGGATATCGTCGGCGTGGAGCTGACCGGCAAGCTGCAGCCCGGCATTACCGGCACCGATATGGTGCTGGCGATTACCGAGTTCCTGCGTAAAGAGCGGGTGGTCGGTGCCTACCTGGAGTTCTACGGTGAAGGTGCCGACGCGCTAACGGTCGGAGATCGCGCCACTATCTCCAATATGACCCCCGAATACGGCGCGACCGCGGCGATGTTCTACATCGATGGCCAAACTATCGACTACCTGAAAATTACCGGCCGTGAAGATGAACAGGTGGCGCTGGTCGAAACCTACGCCAAGCACACCGGCCTGTGGGCGGATAGCTTGACCGAGGTTGAGTACGAGCGGGTACTGACCTTTAACCTCTCGTCGGTAACCCGCACCCTGGCGGGGCCCTCCAACCCCCACGCCCATTTGCCAACTTCAGAGCTTGCCCAGCGTGGTATTGCTGTTGGGCTTGAGGCGGCACAGGCGGAAGAGAAAGCGGGCAAAATGCCCGACGGCGCGGTTATCATCGCCGCCATTACCAGCTGCACCAATACCTCTAACCCACGAAATATGGTCGCCGCCGGGCTTATCGCCCGTAACGCCAACCGGTTGGGTTTGCTGCGTAAGCCGTGGGTGAAGTCGTCGCTGGCGCCGGGCTCGAAAACCGTCAAGATGTACCTGGAAGAAGCTGGGTTGATGAGCGAGCTGGAAAACCTCGGCTTTGGGGTTGTGGCCTACGCCTGTACCACCTGTAACGGTATGTCCGGGGCGCTGGATCCAAAAATCCAGCAGGAGATTATTGAGCGTGATCTCTATGCGACCGCCGTGCTTTCCGGCAACCGTAACTTCGACGGCCGTATCCACCCCCATGCCCAACAGGCCTTTTTGGCGTCTCCGCCCCTGGTGGTCGCCTACGCCATTGCGGGTACGATTCGCTTTGATATCGAAAAAGACGTCCTGGGCGTGGATCAGGCGGGAAATCCCGTCACTTTGAAGGATATCTGGCCAGCGGATGAAGAGATCGATGCGATTGTTAAATCGTCGGTGAAGCCGGAGCAGTTCCGCCAGACCTATATTCCCATGTTCGATCTGGACAAGAGTGCCCGCGCTCAGGTCAGCCCGCTATATGACTGGCGGCCCCAGAGCACCTATATTCGTCGCCCGCCTTACTGGGAGGGCAATATGGCTAAAGTGCGCACTCTGAAAGGTATGCGGCCGTTGGCGATACTACCGGACAATATCACCACCGATCATCTTTCACCCTCCAACGCGATTCAGTTGAACAGCGCGGCAGGGGAGTACTTGGCCAAAATGGGCCTGCCGGAGGAAGACTTCAACTCCTACGCCACCCACCGCGGTGACCACCTGACTGCCCAGCGCGCTACCTTCGCCAACCCGAAGTTGTTCAACGAGATGGTGCGCGATGCCGACGGCAACGTTAAACAGGGATCGCTGGCGCGGGTAGAGCCGGAGGGCCAAGTCACCCGCATGTGGGAGGCGATTGAAACCTACATGGCCCGCAAGCAGCCGCTGATCATTATTGCCGGGGCGGATTACGGTCAGGGCTCCTCACGGGACTGGGCGGCTAAAGGCGTGGCGCTGGCGGGCGTGGAAGCGATCGCCGCCGAAGGCTTTGAGCGTATTCACCGCACCAACCTGATCGGGATGGGGGTGATGCCGCTGGAGTTTGAGCCCGGGACTACGCGTATGACACTGGGCCTGGACGGCACTGAAACCTTTGATGTCGAAGGCGCCGTTTCGCCAGGGGCGATGCTCACCCTGGTGATCCACCGCCAAAACGGTGAAAGCGAGCGGGTTACGGTGAAGTGCCGTTTGGACACCGCCGAGGAGGTGTCTATTTACACTGCTGGTGGTGTACTGCAGCGTTTTGCTCAGGACTTTCTTGAGTCCACGGCGGCTTAATTGAAACGGCCTAGCTGGCGAAGAGAACCCGGTGCCTTTAGCTTTTCGAACCTAGCTTTTCGAATCAGGCTTAGAGCACCGGGTTATTTTTAGGAGTGGTAATGATGAGCGAGTCAGTTCAAAACAACCGTGTGCCGCAGATAAAAATTCCAGCCACCTATATGCGCGGCGGCACCAGTAAGGGCGTGTTTTTTAAACTAAGCGACCTACCCGAAGCGGCCCAGCAGCCAGGCGTGGCGCGGGATCAGTTGCTACTGCGTGTCATCGGTAGCCCTGACCCTTACGAAAAGCAGATTGATGGTATGGGGGGCGCCACTTCAAGTACCAGCAAGACGGTGATTCTGTCTGAAAGTGAATCGGCAGAACACGATGTGGATTACCTGTTCGGTCAGGTCTCCATCGACAAGCCCTATGTGGATTGGAGCGGTAACTGCGGCAACCTCTCCGCGGCGGTCGGCCCTTTTGCGATTAGCAATGGTCTTGTTGACCCTGCACGTATTCCTGAAAACGGGGTGGCCGAGGTACGCATTTGGCAGGTGAATATACAGAAAACCATCGTCTCACGGGTGCCTATCGTCAATGGCGAAGTGCAGGAAACTGGCGATTTTGAGCTGGATGGCGTGACCTTTCCTGCTGCCGAGATTCCGGTGGCCTTTATGGATCCGGCCGATGGTGAGGGAGCCATTTTTCCCACCGGTAATCTCATTGATCAGCTTGATGTGCCAGGCGTGGGGATATTGAAAGCAACCCTGATTAATGCCGGTATTCCCACCGTGTTTATTAACGCCGCCGACATTGGCTATACCGGCGCCGAGCTGCAGGATGCCATCAATGGTGACAGCCGGGCGCTTGAGATGTTTGAAACTATCCGTGCCCATGGTGCTGTGCGCATGGGGCTAATCAGTGATGTCAGCGAAGCGGGTAAACGACAGCACACGCCCAAAGTGGCTTTCGTAGCGCCGCCGGCGGATTACGTATCATCGAGCGGTAAAAACGTACTGGCGACGAATATCGACCTGCTGGTGCGAGCGCTCTCCATGGGCAAGCTGCACCACGCCATGATGGGCACCGCCGCCGTTGCCATTGCTGCGGCGGCGGCCATTGAAGGCACATTAGTGAACCTGGCCGCCGGTGGCGGTAAACGAAACGAGGTCACCTTCGGGCATCCTTCCGGCAGCCTGCGGGTGGGAGCTGAGGCAAGCCTGGTGGAAGGGCGTTGGCATATCGAACAGGCACTGATGAGCCGCAGCGCGCGGGTGTTGATGGAAGGATTTGTGAGAATTCCTGGTGACAGCTTTTAGGACGCATTCCTTGGGCCATACTGAGTAGGTGATTCAACAGTAGGAGATAGATCCATGTCTGCCACATCCGAAGCCAATGAGCGGCCCGATTACGACCCCGAGCTACAGGCTATTGCCGATTACGTACTCAATTATCAGGTGGCGTCCGATGAGGCATTGGAAACCGCCCGCTACTGCTTAATGGATACGCTTGGCTGCGGGCTGTTGGCGCTGCGTTTTCCAGAGTGCACAAAGCACTTAGGCCCGATAGTGGAGGGCACGGTAGTACCGTTTGGGTCGCGGATACCGGGCACCTCGCTTCGCCTTGACCCGGTTAAGGCGGCGTGGGATATCGGCTGTATCATTCGCTGGTTGGATTATAACGACACTTGGCTTGCCGCCGAGTGGGGGCACCCTTCCGATAATCTTGGTGGAATACTCGCCGTGGCTGACCATCTGTCTCAGCAACGAGTCGCTAAAGGCGAAGCACCCCTAGTGATGCGCGATGTGCTCAACGCCATGATCATGGCTCATGAGATTCAGGGGGGGCTGGCGCTGGAGAATAGCTTCAATCGGGTTGGCCTCGATCACGTGGTGCTGGTGAAGGTCGCCTCTACGGCGGTGGCCGCCAAGCTGTTGGGCGCCAATCGTGAACAGTTGCTCTCGGCGCTTTCACACGCCTGGGTGGATGGTCAGAGCCTGCGCACCTATCGTCATGCGCCAAATGCTGGTTCACGTAAAAGCTGGGCCGCAGGGGACGCCACTTCACGGGGCGTGCGCTTAGCGGATATCGCCCTGCGCGGTGAAATGGGTATTCCCAGCGCGCTCTCGGCGCCCCAATGGGGCTTCTACGATGTGCTGTTCAGTCATGCCAACAAAGATTTGAGCCTCAAACCGGAAGCTGACCGCCGCCTACGCTTTCAGCGGGAGTTTGGCAGCTACGTGATGGAGAACATTCTGTTTAAGATCTCCTTCCCCGCTGAGTTTCACGCTCAAACCGCCTGTGAAGCCGCCGTGACGCTCCATCCGCAGGTGAAAGACCGCTTGGCCGATATCGAGAAAATCGTGCTCACCACCCACGATTCGGCTATTCGGATTATTTCCAAAACCGGCGCACTCGCCAATCCGGCGGATCGTGACCACTGCCTGCAATACATGACAGCGGTGCCGCTTATCTTTGGTGCGCTTACCGCCGAGCACTATGAAGACAGCTTTCATGCAGCTCATCCGCTAATAGATGAGCTGCGTAATAAAATGGTGGTAGAAGAAAACGCCGAGTATTCGGCGGATTACCACGACCCTGAGAAGCGCTCTATCGCTAATGCAGTGCAGGTGTTTTTTAGCGATGGGAGTGCGACCGATAAAGTGACAGTGGAGTATCCGGTCGGCCACCGACGTCGTCGGGAAGAGGGGATGCCGCTATTGGTTGAAAAGTTTGAGCGCAATCTGGCAACTCGCTTTCCGACAAGTCGTTGCCAAAAAATCGCCGAGCTGTGCAGTCATCAAACAACGCTTGAAGCGATGCCTGTACACAAATTTATGGATATGTGGATGATTTAACATGCGCTTTTCACAGTGCCCGGTGCTTATGCACACCGGGCACTGTAGCGTTAACGAGCGACATGCTCTCCAATGAGGCTATTCAAATGTCACTTGATCGCGCATGCGGTCAATGGTGGCAGGCCCAATGCCGCTGACGCGCTCAAGATCTGCAGCGCTTTCAAAGACGCCGTTGGTTTCGCGCTCTTCAATGATCGCGTCGGCTCGGCTGGGGCCGATCCCTGGTAGTTCGGCCAGCAGTTCAGCATCGGCAGTATTGACGTTAATCGGGGCTACATCTTGTGCCAGCACGCCACTGGAAAGCCCTAAGCTAATGCTAAACAGTAGTGCGGCCAGCATTCCTTTAAGTGTCATTTTCATATGCAATGATCCTTTTAATAGCGTTGGTTTTTTGTGTTTACACATGCGACGTCGTGTAGAGGTTTCTACCTGTGCCCGCGTTATCAGTGGGCAAGATAAACGCCGCTGCACTTGTTAACTTAGCCTTATTTAAAGCGTGTTTATGTCAGCGATATATGACAGCAGTTGTAAGATTTTAGCTATGGATATATGGCAAATGGCTTACATGATGAGGGCGCGAGGAGTAGGGAGAGGCTGATATAATGGTCAAAAACGTACTTGGAGTAACGTTGTGGCCACCGATTCCCCGATTATTATTGCCCTTGATTACCCGTCGCTAGACGCCGCGCTGTGCATGGCTGATCAGTTGGATCCCACCCGATGCCGTGTGAAAGTGGGTAAAGAACTGTTCACCCGTAGCGGCCCGGCAGTGCTTGAGGCGCTGCATGGGCGCGGATTTGAGGTGTTTTTGGATCTTAAATTCCACGATATTCCCAATACCGTTGCCAGCGCTGTACAGGCGGCGGCGGAGCAGGGCGTGTGGATGGTCAACGTACATGCCAGCGGTGGGCGGCGGATGATGGAGGCGGCCATGCAACGCCTGGATCAGAACGCCTTAACGACCCATCTAATCGCCGTTACCGTATTGACCAGTATGCAGACCGATGATTTGGCAGAGCTGGGGATCAAAACGCCACTGGCAGAACACGTGGAGCACTTAGCGCTCCTGGCCAAGCAAAGTGGTTTGCAAGGGGTGGTCTGCTCGGCCCAGGAGTCTGCGCGAATCAAAACGCTATGCGGTGAGTCGTTCTTGAAAGTGACCCCTGGTATTCGGCCAAGTTTTGCAGTCGCTAATGACCAACAGCGGACGATGGGCCCCAATGAGGCTATGGCAGCGGGAAGCAGCCACCTGGTCATTGGTCGCCCCGTTACTCAGGCTGACGACCCCATGGTAGCGCTTGAGGCGATTGAGGCGGAGCTAGAGGGGCACTAAATATTTCTGCATACCTTAGCTTTGTGAACACTATTCGCCCTCCACGCCAATGACCGGCTTAATCGTGCCCCAGAAGCGGCAACTGGGGCACTGCCACTGTAACGCGTCGCTAGCAAAGCCGCAGCGCTGGCAGCGATGACGCGTGCGGTTAAGCAGCAGCGCATCGGTATGATGTTTTAGTAACAGTAGGCGCGTATCCGGGGAAGGTTTTCCACTAAGGCGCTGGCTTTCAATATACAGATCGATCAAATAATCCAGCCCGCCTAAACTCGGCACGGCGCGCAATCGCTCACCAATCAACTCAATCGCTTTGTCGACGCCGTCACGCTGATGAACGAGCTGACCTAGGGCAATAATGGTACTGGTGTAAGGCGCTAGCTCAAGCAGGCGATAGAGGTGCGCTTCGTAGCCGGTGTCATCATTATTGCGCATATAGGCGTGCTTAAGGGCAGGCAGCATGGTGGGGATATGCGCTATCTCCTGGCCGGGGATGTTGTCTAATCGCTCAATAGCGCGGGCATAGTGCCCGTTGTCCATCTCTAGTTCGGCCAGCATCAGGGTGGCGCGAACGCATTTCTCATCCAGCTGCAGGGCTTTTTTGAGATGCTTTTTCGCCAGAGGTCGACTGGCTTCACTAATTTCTTCCAGTGCCAGCTCGCATAGCCAGTGCGCCGCGGGGCGACGCATCTTAGGATACTGTTTAAGCAGCGGCTGAATAACGTCAAGGGCTTGCTGCCACGCTTTTTCACGCTCTAGTAAGTCGACGAGCAGCTGTTTGGCAGCATAGCGGTGATCATCATCACCGCTATGCTCCAGCAGGGTATTGAGTAGCCGCTGGGCGCGGTCATGAACACCAAGCGCCATAAAATCCCGAGCAAGTTCAAGCTGGATCTGTTCGTTAGTGTGCTGCGAAAGGGCGGGGCGAGCCAATAGGTTTTGGTGAATGCTAACGGCTTTGTCGGCCTCGCCGCGGGCGCGAAACAGCTTGCCGAGGGCGATATGGGTGTGAACCGTGTCACTGTTGACCGCTAGCACGTTGATAAAAGTATTGATCGCTTCGTCGGGCTGCTCATTAAGCAGGTAATTAAGCCCGACGAAGTAGTCCCGGGAGAGGCCTTGAGAAGAGGCCGCAGGCGGATGGGTGCGATGTCGGCGGCGTAAGGCTTGGCGATAACCTAACCCGTAACCAATGGCAATGGCGACCAACAGTACGCTTAGCAGCGCGACATCCAGCATTTATGCCAGTTCCTTAAACTCCTGGGTGCGTAGGCTATCGAGCTCTTTACGCTGCTGCTTATTCTGGCGCTGGCTGCGGGCCAGGGTGGCTTTTAACCGCACGTAGACACCTAGCATGGCGAGCATGCCGAGTATGACGCCAAACACCAGGGTCGCGAGTAGCCAAACCGAGAGTGATACCGCTGGCAGCTCCAGCCAGATAAGGTTTAAGGCAATGGTTTGCTGATTATTAACGGCAAACAGAATGCCTACCAGCACTACTATCAGCAAAATAACGGCTAAAATCAGCCCTTTGATCCAACGCATGTGAGTTTCCTAGTCTGTGACGTTCACGGTAGCGCTATTGTGTACGACTCAAGCAGCGACGTCATCCCACAGAAATTAATAGTCGCGTTTTAGTAGCCTAGTGCTCTACTTGCGTCTACCTGCTCGCGTAGCTCCTTGCCAGGCTTGAAGTGCGGCACATACTTACCTTCCAAATCGACTGCATCGCCTGTTTTTGGGTTGCGCCCTACCCGCGGCTCCCGATAGTGCAGTGAAAAACTGCCGAAACCACGGATTTCAACGCGACCGCCGCTAGCTAGAGAATCCGTCATGTCGTCCAGGATAATACGCACCGCCGTTTCAACATCTTTGGCGGATAACTCCGGCTGACGCATCGCAATTTGTTCGATTAATTCAGATTTAGTCATCGGTTGGCTCCCTGCGAACATTGAAGGCCGTGACGCGCTCTCGACCTCGCTAACATCAAATTCAGCATACTGCGCAATTCAGTATAAAACAATTCAGATAAAACAAGGTTCTACACTCTTTAATAGCATAGGCGATGGAGGGCGCTGGCGCGACCCCACAGCTTAGGTATACTGGCCTTTCATTTATATAACTGGAGCGGCTGACGTTGAACGACGATAATTCCCCAGCAGCCATTTTGCGCAAACGGCTTTACTGGCACTCCCGGCGCGGTATGTGGGAGCTTGACCTGCTGCTTATTCCATTTCTTGAACAGCGTTTTGACCATCTTGGCGAAGCGGATCAACTGGCCTACCAGCAGCTCATTGAAGGCGAGGATCAGGATCTTTTTGTCTGGCTGATGCACCGAGAGTGGCCCGAGGAGCCTAGCCAGCGGCGTATCGTACAAATGATCGTTGAACATGCTGAAACCACCGATAATTCTGCCTATCGTACCCTCTAAGTATTGGCTACTAGCCCAATGTGGATTGTTGATCGGCATTGTGGCGCTGAGCTATTGGGTAGGGGGCATGCCAGCGGCGGTGGCGATAACGGTGTTAGGCGTTGTCCTTGGATGGCGCGGCTATCTTCGTCAACCCAAAGGCGTGCTCTCGCTGACGTCGACGGCGCCACAAGTTCAAGGTCGTTGGCTGCGCGAGTCGCAGCCTGAAGAGGGGGCTCTCACGCGAAATGAGGCTCTGGGCGATACGGATCGAGTACGCTGTGACTATCTAGGGCCCTGGTTAATAGGGCTTTATGTGGGTAAGCAGCGGGTTTGGCTCTGGCCTGATAGCGCGCCTCAACAAAGCTTGCGTGAGGCGCGCAAGCTCTTTCATCGTCCGGGCCGCTAGCGGTTTGTTGCTAACGCGTCTGTTAAGTCGTTCATCGCAAGCGAAGAAGCAACGGCTTCAGGCTGCCGGCTAGGCCAGTCGGTGGAGTAATGCAGTCCGCGTGACTCATGCCGCTGCTGAGCGGCGAGAACAGTCAATAGTGCTAACTGTAGGGTCTGGTGCAGGCGTTTGCCTTCCGGGGCTGTTAGGGCTCCCTGAATCTCTTCCACGCTGTTTAGCAGTGACTTCAAGTGCGTCAGGGCAGTACTTAGCCCGGTGGCGCTGCGCACAATGGAGACATGCTGGCTCATGGTGGTGCGCATTTGTTGGCGTATATCGCTGAGTACTGCCTTGGGTAAGACAGTCGCCGCAGCCTGCGCCGGGGGCTGAAATCCGCTACCGCTGGTCGTTTGGCCGTGCTGTTCCACGTCGGCTAACAGCGCTTGTGCACAGCTGCGGGCAAATACCAAGCACTCTAACAGCGAGTTGCTGGCCATACGGTTGGCGCCATGAAGCCCCGTGCAGGCGGTTTCACCGATGGCATAGAGGTTGGCAACGTTCGTGGCGCCTTGCAAGTCGGTGGCGACACCGCCGCAGCTATAATGGGCGGCAGGCACCACGGGGATAGCCTGCTGGGTGATATCAATCCCCCGGCAGGCACAGTGCGCCAGAATAGTGGGGAAGTGGTGGCGAATTGCCTTTTCACCTAAATGGCGAATATCCAACCACACGTGGCCCAGAGTGCTGCGCTGTATTTCGGCATCAATGGCGCGGGCGACGACATCCCGCGGGGCTAGCTCCGCGCGCTTATCCAGCGCCAGCATGAAACGCTCTCCCGCCTCATTGAGCAGATGCCCGCCTTCACCACGAACCGCCTCACTTATCAAAAACGCCGAGCCTTCGAGGTCAAACAGGCAGGTTGGATGAAACTGTTGAAACTCTAGATTCATTAACCGAGCACCCAGCTCAGCAGCCATCATCATGCCTTCGCCGCTACTAGGAGCGGGCGTAGTGGTGTGGCGGTAAAGGCCGCTTGCGCCGCCAGTGGCCAATACAGTATGGCGCGCAGTGAGCGAGTGCCACTGGTGGTTGGCATCGCTGCCATAGGCGCCGCGGCAGGCACCTTGGGGATCTTGTAGCAGGCCAACCACCGTTAGATCGTTGCGCTGGGTGATGTTGGGGTGCTGCGCTACTTTGTCTACC
Source organism: Halomonas sp. ATBC28 (assembly GCF_005937175.1). Lineage (NCBI taxonomy): Bacteria > Pseudomonadati > Pseudomonadota > Gammaproteobacteria > Oceanospirillales > Halomonadaceae > Halomonas > Halomonas sp. ATBC28. The sequence continues at coordinate 181,383 of NZ_VCQL01000010.1, forward strand.
AGCGTATCCACCACGGCACGGCCGGTGGCGTCGTCAGCATGTATGATCCGCCGTGCGTTGTGGCCGCCTTCTCGGGTTAGATGATATGGGTAGCGTGCGGCAGGGTCGTGCTCGGGTGTAAAGGGAACACCCTTATCAATCAGCCACTGGATAGCAGCGGGCCCATGGGTAACGGTAAAGCGAACGGCCTCGATATCGCATAGCCCATCGCCAGCCACCAAGGTGTCATTGATATGCGCGTCAAGGTCGTCATCCGGCGAGAGCACGGCCGCAATGCCGCCTTGAGCCCAGCGGCTGGCGCCTTGATCATCTTGTGCAGGGCGAACCAGCGTCACGGACCTGTGGTCAGCCACTTCCAAGGCAAGGGTGAGCCCAGCGACGCCGCCGCCAATGATAAGTACATCGGATGTTGGCGTGCTCATGGTGCCCGCTCCCCCTTGATACTGACCGAAATATTGCAAACCCTAAACGTCACTAGCTTCGTCGCGCGCGAAAAGTTAGAAGGCAGGCATCATAGCGCGGCGATTAGCGTTTAGCGATGCTTCGGCTTAAGAAATGAGTGATATTCGGGGAGACAATTGCGCGATGTTCGAGTACGCGAATAGGCGCAGTAAAAGGCCGCGTAAAGAAAACCGATACAGGAAATAAATGACTGAAGAAGAAAAGCTGGAGGGGAAGTAAAAAAACAGAAATGGTGCCCGGAGCCGGACTTGAACCGGCACGGGGTTGCCCCCGAGAGATTTTAAGTCTCTTGCGTCTACCGATTTCGCCATCCGGGCTATACATCACAAAAAGATCACATCGCAATGCTGTTTCGTTCTACTTAAAACACCATTGCTACACAAAAATGGAGGCTGGAGTCGGAATCGAACCGGCGTACACGGAGTTGCAGTCCGCTGCATAACCACTCTGCCATCCAGCCTCAAAAGTCATTGGAGCGGGAAAGTAGATTAGATGGGGCTGCCCCCAGCCGGACTGGCGCACCAGCTCACGACCCTAGCCTTCAATACCACACATCCAAAATGGAGCGGGAAAGGAGATTCGAACTCCCGACCCTCGCCTTGGCAAGGCGATGCTCTACCACTGAGCTATTCCCGCTCGACTCGAGGGCGAATTATACGGATCGCCACCGCGTTGTCAATCAATGAATTAGCGTGTGTTCCTTATTTACTTATCAGCAGCTTACATGGAGCGGCTAAGATGCGGCCAGGCGGCTTTTAGGTACTGAATCATCGACCACAGCGTTAGGATAGCGGCGGTATACAGTACTACAACGCCTAACAGCGCAAATTCGTGCGTCGGTGGAAGCGCCAGCAAGATCAGCAGTGACACCATTTGCAGAGTGGTTTTAAGCTTGCCTATCCAAGAAACCGCCACCATGCCGCGTTTGCCCATTTCAGCCATCCACTCACGCAGCGCCGAAATGACAATTTCCCGGCCGATAATCACCAGCGCAGGGAGCGTCAGCACCAGGGTATCGTAACGCTCGATCAATAGCGCTAGGGCGACGACCACCATGAGTTTGTCAGCCACTGGGTCTAAAAAAGCGCCAAAAGGCGTTGACTGATTCCAGCGTCGCGCTAAATAGCCATCCAGCCAGTCGGTAATGGAGGCCAGACCAAATAGACCGGCCGCCACGGGCATGCTCCAACTGAAGGGTAGATAAAACAGCACCACTAGCAGCGGAATAAAGGCGATTCTCGCCAGTGTCAGTATGTTGGGTATATTCATCGCAGAGAGCGATCCTTGCCGGAAAATCAGAGGATTCGAAGTGTCTGGCCTCATTCTATCCCCCTTGGCCGATGGCATCCATGCCAAACGGGCGTTTATCCGTTTAGTGCTCGGTAAATACTCTCGGCTAACGACGCATTAATGCCCGGTACGCGAGCGAGTTCATCGCGGCTGGCCTTTTGCACACCCTGCAGGCCGCCGAAAAAGCGCAGTAATTCCCGTCGACGTTTGGGGCCAATGCCGGGGATATCTTGTAGGGTTGAAGTGCGTCGCGCTTTATCGCGCTGAGCGCGGTGGCCAGCAATGGCAAAACGGTGTGATTCATCACGAATATGCTGGATCAAGTGTAGGGCGGGGGAGGCAGGGTCCAAATCTAGCGGATTGTCCGCTGTTTCCACAAACAGGCTTTCAAGCCCCGCCTTGCGCGTGGTGCCTTTGGCGACACCCAATAGAATGATGTTGACGATGTCGAGTTCTTTAAACACCTCGCGGGCCATATTGAGCTGGCCCTTGCCACCGTCGACGATCAGGATGTCAGGGGCGACTGCTTCACCGCTTTTCACGCGCTTAAGGCGTCGGGTTAGGGCCTGCTGCATGGCAGCGTAGTCATCACCGGCGGCTACCCCTTCAATGCGGAAATGGCGGTAATCGCTTTTGCGTGGGCCTTGATGATCAAACACCACGCAGGAGGCAACGGTCGCCTCGCCGTGGCTATGGCTGATGTCGAAACACTCCAGGCGTTGCGGTGTGTCCGCTAAGCCTAGCGCTTTCTGCAGGGCGGTAAAGCGTTGAGTGAGCTGGGTTTGGTTAGCCAGTTGAGAGGCTAGCTGCTGCTCAGCGTTGGTAATGGCGAGCTGTTGCCACTGGGCGCGGTGGCCGCGCACTTGGCTGGTAACGCGAATGCGCTTGCCCGCCTGTTGGGTCAGCGCTTCGGCAATCAGCTCGCTGTCGTCTAACGGGTGGCTGGTAATCACTTCGCTGGGCACGTTGTGCGGTTGACCGAAATAGTATTGGCTGACTACTTCGGTGAGCAGCGTTTCAAGCGGTAGATCCAGATCGTTTTTCGGCGTGTGATGACGCGCCCCCAGCAGGCGACCATCGCGCACGCTCAACACCGAAACGCCCAGTGCACCGGGGCGCTGGGCGAGGGCGAAAATATCCGCATCACCGCCGCCGGTGTCGACAAACTGGCGTTGCTGAAGCTGGCGCAGTTGCTGAACCTGGTCGCGAAGACGGGCGGCCTCCTCGAAGTTGAGTGCCTGGCTGGCCTTTTCCATCGCCTCCATCAGTTCTTGAGTAACACTTTCACTTTTGCCTTCCAGGCACATCACTGCGTGTTCGAGGTCGCGCCGGTAGTCTTCGGCGGAGATATAGTCGACGCAGGGAGCGCTACAGCGATGAATCTGATACTGCAAGCAGGGGCGTGAGCGATGGGCAAAGACGCTGTCCTCGCAGTTGCGAATATGAAATATCTTTTGCATCAGCGCCAAGCTTTCACGCACGGCTCCGCTGCTAGGGTAGGGGCCTAGGTAGCGACCATCGTCGCTGCGCTGACGGGCGCGCTTATACTCAAGTGCCGGGTAAGGGTGGCGGTCGGTGACAAAGACAAACGGGTAGGACTTATCGTCGCGCAGTAAAATGTTATAAGGCGGACGCAATTGTTTGATCAGCGTCTGTTCGAGCAGAAGGGCTTCAGTTTCCGTGCGGGTGACGGTGACCTGAACGTCGGCGATACGCCCCACCATGGCCTGGGTTTTGGTATTCAGTTGACCACGAAAATAGCTGGCTAGGCGTGCCTTTAAGCGCTTGGCTTTGCCCACATAGAGCGTATTGCTTTGCTCGTCGAGCATGCGGTAAACCCCTGGCGAGGAGCTTACCGAGCTCAAGAACTGTTTTGAATCAAAGGTCATATTAGCGTGTCGGTACCCGATAACAGCAGGGAAGATAGGGGTTATATTTGGGTGGCGTCAAACCCCTCGATCAGCCCGTGACGGAGCGCTAAGTGAGTAAGCTCGACGTCGGTGGCAACCTGTAGTTTATCAAAGAGTCGGTAACGATAGGTGTTTACCGTTTTAGGGCTTAAGTGCAGGCGGTCGGAGATATCTTGCACTCGCTGGCAGTTAACGATCATCAGGGCAATCTGTAGCTCACGGTGGGAGAGGTGGCTAAACGGATTATCTTCCTCGGTGAAGTGCGAAAGCGCCAGGCGTTGGGCAATTTCCTGACTGACATAGCGGCGGCCATGAAACACTTGGCGAATGGCATCGGTCATTTCTATCGCATCTGCACCTTTGCTTAAAAAGCCTGAAGCACCTGCTTCAAGCATGCGGCGCAGCACGCTGTCTTCCATATGCGCGGTCAAGATCAAGACCTTCACGTCTTCCATGTTGCGGTGAATGCGTCGAGTGGCTTCGAGCCCGCCTATGCCCGGCATGCGAATATCCATCAACACGATGTCGGGTTTTAAATGGCGACACTGTGTTACTGCACTTTCGCCATCGTCGACCTCGCCCACAATTTTAATGTCACACTCTTCATTTAGCAGGTGAGCAATGCTGGTTCTTACTAGGTGATGATCATCGGCGATAAGTACACTGATCAATGGACAGGCTCCTGCTTGGAAACATCATGGACTCAGGCGTTGGCCTTGGACACTACTCTATCTTGTTAACTATATGTGCATATAGAGTGCCACAGCTAACGACAAAGGAGAATTAGTTGTCCGCTGCTGATGTAAAAACTTGACCGCGGTAAATGTTCACCGTAGTATCCGCCTCGCTGTTGGAAAGACAGCACGTGGGGCCTTAGCTCAGCTGGGAGAGCGCAACACTGGCAGTGTTGAGGTCAGCGGTTCGATCCCGCTAGGCTCCACCAACAAAAATTTCACCCAATATTAGAAAAAAGCCTCGTTGTTTAAACGAGGCTTTTTTTGTTTGCAGTAAATCGTTTATTCAGTGACCTTACCCAGAAGCAAAAACTCGATCAACGCTTTTTGTGCATGCAGGCGGTTGCCTGCTTCCTGCCAAACCACGGCACGTGGGTCGTCGAGCAGCGTGTGGCTGATCTCTTCTCCGCGATGGGCAGGCAGGCAGTGCAGGAAGAGGACGTCTTGGTCTGCCTGATCGAGCATGGCTTCAGTAACTTGGAAACCTGCGAAGTCGGCTTCACGTTTCGCCTGCTCCTCCTCTTGGCCCATGGAGGCCCAAACGTCGGTGGTGATCAGGTCGACGTGCTTTACCGCTTCCTGAGGGTCGTGCAGCAGCGTTACTTGATCGCCAGCGGCCGCCATAATATCGGCTCGGGGCTCGTAGCCTTTCGGGCAGCAAATGCGCAGATGGAAACCGAATTGGCGAGCGGCATTGATCCAGGAGTGGCACATGTTGTTACCATCACCAATCCACACTGCTGTGCGTCCCTTTACGCTGCCGCGTAGCTCAGTCCAGGTCATCACGTCGGCAAGTAGCTGGCAGGGGTGGTAGTCATCGCTTAAGGCGTTAATCACCGGTACGCTGCTGGCGCTGGCGTAGGTTTCCAGCCCAGCGTGGGAGAAGGTGCGAATCATCACCGCATCGACCATTTCAGACAGTACGCGAGCGGTGTCTTCAATTGGTTCGCCACGACCCAGCTGAGTATCGCGGGGGGAGAGAAAGAGTGCATGGCCGCCAAACTGTGCCATTCCCGTTTCAAACGAAACCCGTGTACGCGTCGATGATTTTTCAAAGATCATCGCCAGGGTACGGTTGGGGAAGGGTGTGTAAACAGGACCTTGGGCTTTTAGATTAGTTTTGATCGTAATAGCACGCTGGATCAAATAGTCCAGCTCATCTGGGGTCAAATCTAGCAAGGTCAGGAAATGGCGTGTCGCCATAAGGGCTTCTCTCCGCGCAAAAACACTATCCTAGCTATGCTGCAGGGGATGCGCAACGCGAACGGCATGCGTAGAATGCCATATACACGTTAAAGCCGAGCGCTCTACTCAGGTACTATTCTAAGTACGATTTCTTAAGTACTAGTCTCAAGTACCCATTACAAGGGCTAGGTTTTAGAATCAGGTTCAAGGATCTGGTTCAAGGGCTAAGCCTAGTAGATGAGTGAGAGGGCATCGGTCATCAATAAGCGAGGAAATAGTATGAGCACAACTGCCGAAAACATTCAGCGTCAAATTAGCGAAAATCCGATCCTGATTTACATGAAAGGTTCGCCCCAACTGCCTCAGTGTGGGTTTTCTGCCCAGACCGTCCAAGCGCTTATGAGCTGTGGCGAGCGTTTTGCGTTCGTTAACGTTCTGGATAATCCGGATATTCGCGCCGAGCTGCCCAAAATTGCTAACTGGCCGACCTTCCCACAACTGTGGGTAGAAGGCGAGCTGGTGGGTGGTTGCGACATCGTGGTTGAGATGCATCAAAGTGGCGAGCTGGAAAAGCTAGTAAAAGCCGCTGCTGAGCGTGCTGGTGCGGCGGAAGGTGGTGATAACGCCTAGGCGTTGTCTAAAATAGCCCGCTTTATTCAGGCGGTTGGCGGGCTGCGGTGCAACCGTTAGAATGGCGTTTGTTCTCGCATCGTCTTTGTTATGCATCGTGGCCTTTGCCCCACGCTGGCTACAGCGTGGGGCAAGTCAGCCCGCCGAAGGAAGTACAGCTTCATGAGTTATCAGGTTCTGGCCCGTAAGTGGCGGCCTCGCACATTCCACGAACTCGTGGGCCAGGCCCATGTTCAACGCGCCTTGGTCAATGCCCTGGATCAGGGTCGTTTGCATCATGCCTACCTGTTTACGGGGACTCGCGGTGTGGGCAAAACCACCTTGGCGCGTATTCTTGCCAAGTGTTTGAACTGCACGGCTAACGGACGTGGTGATGAGGGCATTACCTCTACACCGTGTGGGCAGTGCGATAGCTGTCAGGCAATTGATGAAGGGCGCTTTGTTGATCTTATTGAGGTCGATGCGGCGTCAAGAACCAAAGTAGAAGATACCCGGGAACTGCTGGACAATGTCCAGTATGCGCCTACCCAAGGGCGTTATAAGGTGTACCTGATCGATGAGGTGCACATGCTTTCCACCAGCAGTTTCAATGCGCTGCTGAAAACGCTGGAAGAGCCTCCCCCTCACGTTAAATTTCTGTTGGCGACCACCGATCCGCAAAAACTGCCGCCGACGGTACTTTCACGCTGTCTTCAATTTACCCTCAAACATATGCCACCAGAGCGCGTGGTGGAGCATCTCACCTATGTGTTGGGTGAAGAGGGCGTCGCTTTTGATGAAAGCGCCTTGTGGCTATTGGGTAAGGCGGCGGAAGGCTCAATGCGCGATGCCATGAGCCTCACCGATCAGGCTATTGCGTTTGGCCAGGGGGCCGTTCGTCATGCGGATGTGGCCGCCATGCTGGGCACCCTGGATCATCGCCATATTCTTGGGCTGGCAGAATCTCTGGCCGATGTGGATGTACAGCGCCTGCTCTCCGAAGTGGCCGAATTAGCCGAGCAAGGCCCGGACTTTGCCGCGGTGTTGGATGAGCTATCGAGCATACTGCACCGCTTGGCAGTGGCGCAGATGGTGCCGGATGCCGTGGATAACAGCCACGGTGATCGTGATGCTATCCTGCAGCTGGCAAGCCGCTTCACTGCTGAAGACATTCAGCTCTATTACCAGATTGGTATTCAGGGGCGTGGGGACATGGTGCACGCTCCTGATTTGCGCAGCGCGTTAGAGATGACGTTGCTGCGTATGTTGGCATTTCGCCCTCAGGGTGTACCGAAACCGCCGCGTACCCCGCTACCGCTTCGCCGCGAGCCTTCTCAATCGGCAGCGACCGAAACGAGTGCCCAAGTAGCAGAGACGCCATCACCGGCGCCGCAGCCCTCGCCAGCAGCTGATGCAAAGCCAGAAGTCCATTCCACACCAGGCGCTCAGCCTGAAACGCCATTAGAGCCAAGCCCTGAGCAGACAGCGTCTGCCGCTGAAGAGGAGCCGCCGCTGCAAGAGCCACCGCCTTGGGCAGTCGAAGCGGATACGCAAGCGTCTGAGGTGGAAGCTCCCCAGCAAGCCTCTGAGCCAGAGGCTATGTCTGAATCAGAACTTGCTACTGAGCCAGTGCCAGCCTCAGCGCCTTCACCCGATGCCGAGCCACAAACGGTGGAGCCCTCAACGGTGTTAGCGCCAGAAGCCTTTCCAGAAAGCCGGCCGGACATTCAGTCTGGCAAGCTGGATAATGCGCAGTGGTTGCAGTGCTTTGATTCTCTTGGCTTGGGTGGCTTAACCCGTAATTTGGCGGGTAACTGCCTGGTCGAGAGTGACGACGGTACGCTGCTGACGCTGCGCCTCGACCCCAGCCAAGAGGCCATGCAGGCGGAAGTACATCAAACCCGCATTGAGCGGGCGCTAAAAGAGCAGGGCATGCCAAGGCGAATAGCGTTTTACGTTGCCGAGTTGTCTAATAGCCTTGAGACGCCACGGCAGCGCGAAGAGCGTCTTAATAAAGAGCGTCATGCCCAGGCGGTTGATCTACTCAATCACGACCCCCATGTACAAAAGTTACAGCAGGCGTTTGGGGCAAAGCTGATAGAATCCAGCGTAAAGCCTGCCAACGCTATGCGCTAAGCTCATTTTCTAGACGCGTGATAGAAACACTCGTTTTAGCTATACCTTTTAACTACGTATGTTGGAGATCAGACCATGCTTAAAGGTGGAATGGGCAACTTAATGAAGCAAGCCCAAGAGATGCAGGAAAAAATGCAGCAAGCCCAGGAAGAGGTCGCCAAAGCCGAAGTCCAGGGTGAGGCGGGTGCCGGTATGGTCAAGGTCACCATGAACGGTCGCCATGACGTTTCAAACGTGACCATTGACCCCAGCGTCATGGAAGAGGACAAAGAGTTGCTGGAAGATTTGCTAGCCGCGGCGGTCAATGACGCAGTGCGCAAATTGGAAGTCAGTTCTAAACAGAAAATGGAAGAAGCGACGGCAGGTTTGAACCTTCCGCCCGGCTTTAAGATGCCGTTCTAAGCAATGCGTTTTTCTCCTCTCGTTGAGCAGTTAATGGATGCGTTTCGCGTATTGCCAGGCGTTGGGCCCAAAACGGCTCAGCGCATGGCGATGCATTTGCTGGAGCGTGAGCGTCCTGGAGGGCAGCGTCTGGCGGCGGTTATTCAACAAGCGATCGATGAAGTTGGATACTGCCAGCGCTGCCGCACGCTCACTGAAGCAGAGATCTGCATGCTGTGTGAAAGCCCGCGGCGCGATGATGCACTACTTTGCGTGGTGGAGTCGCCTGCCGATCAATTGGCGATTGAAGAAGCCGGTGGTTTTAAGGGGCGCTATTTTGTGCTCCACGGGCACCTTTCGCCGCTAGATGGCGTGGGGCCTGAGTCGATCGGTTTAGACTTACTGGAAGCGCGTGTTGCAGAAGGGCTCATCGAAGAGGTGGTGTTGGCGACTAACCCCACCATCGAAGGTGAAGCGACCGCCCATTATATTGCTTCGCTACTAGCAGAACACGGTGTCAAACTCTCGCGGCTTGCCTATGGCGTTCCCATGGGTGGAGAGCTGGAGTACGTAGATGGCGGCACTTTGAGCCGTGCATTTAATGGTCGCTTGCCGTTTGCCAGTGAATAAGCCTACCTAAAACGCAAATGCTTTAGTATTTGCGCCAACCTGGAAGAATGCTTTTGTCCTCTCTGACCCCCTCTTATCAATGGCTTGATACTCCAGAGGCGCTCGATGCAGCGTGTGAGCAAGTAGCCGATGCTTCTGTAATTGCTCTGGATACCGAGTTTTTCCGAGAGAACACGTTCTTTCCAGTGCCGGCGTTGGTTCAATTCACCGCGGGGGAAGAGGCTTATCTGATTGATCCGGTAGCCGTCCCGTGTACTGATAAATTCCGAGCCCTGCTGCAAAATAGTGCTATCAAGTTACTGCACGCCTGCAGCGAAGATCTAGAAGTCTTCCAGCACTGGGCAGGTGTATTGCCGGAACCGTTAATCGATACTCAGGTAGTACAAGGATTTTTAGGCGAAAATCCTGGAATGGGGTATCAAAAGCTGGTCGAATTTTGGGTCGGCGAAACCCTGCCTAAGGAAGAGACCCGCTCAAACTGGCTATTACGCCCGCTGTCGCCTGCGCAGTGCCAGTACGCTGCTCTGGATGTGATCTATTTGTTAAAAGTCTGGACGCTCCAGGCTGAAAAACTCGCCATGTTGGGGCGGCGTGAATGGGTAGACGCTGAGTGTGCTAGCTTAATTGAACAGGCGGGCCGCAGCGTCGATAACGACCAGCAGTGGTATACCCGTCAACGCCAATTGTGGCGCTTGACGCCCCGGCAAATGGAAGCGTATCGGCTGATGACCACCTGGCGTGAAGGCGAGACACGCCGTCGTGACTTGCCGCGCAACTGGTTGATTAGCGACAAGCTGCTATTTGCGATCGCCGAAAAGATGCCCAGTAATCGCTTCGAGCTCGCTGAGGTTGAAGGCGTTAAACCGGTGCTGATCAAAAAAGAGGGTGACGCACTGCTGGCAATGGTCAAACAGGCCCAGCACTGTGATGAAGAGGCGCTGCCCAAGCGTTGGCCAGACCCCATGCACCCGACGTTCAAATCACGCTTTAAAGCACTCAAGAAGGCGGTAACCGCTAAAGCTAATGACTTGGGTGTGGCACCGGAAATGCTCATGCGCCGCCGTGATATTGAAACACTGGTGATGCAGGACTTGGCAGGGGAACCTCTCACCTGGCCGACCGGTTGGCGTGGCGAATGTCTGAATGGCGCGTTGGCCCAGGCCCTTGAGGAGCGAGCATAATGAGCGACAAGCTGATTTGCGAGGTTTTTAAAAGCTCGCGTAAAGATGAAATGTATTTATATGTCGATAAGCGTCAAGGATTTGCAGACGTCCCTGCGCAATTACTTGAAACCTTCGGCAAGCCTGTACCGGTGTTTACCATGCTGTTGACCGCTGACAAAAAATTGTCACGGGTTAATGCGGCAGACGTGGTGGAAGGGATTAAAGACAAAGGGTTCTACCTGCAAATGCCGCCGCCGAAAGAGGCCTATTTGCTCGACGTGCATCGTGCCCATGTGGCTTCGCGCTCTGATGCCCGCTCTGACGAACAGTAGCGCCATCCGGCTATGAATTTTCTTGCCCATGCGTGGTTGGTGAGCGCTGGTAGCGATGATTTCCTCTACGGCAATTTAATTGCTGATGGCGTTAAGGGGCGCAATTTGGCCGATTGGCCTGCTGCTACTGCACTGGGCATTCGCCATCACCGCCGGGTAGATGCCTGGGTGGATAGTCATCCTAGCGTTGTTAATGCACGGCGCCGTGCGCCAACAGGGCAGCGGCGCTATGCGGGGATAGCCCTGGATATGGTGTGGGATCATTTTCTGGCTCGAGATACGGCAGGGCAGGCGGATCAGGACGCGATTATTGAGCGTTGTTATCGACTGCTCTCCGCCCGTACCGCGCCGAACCGGCTGGCCGGTATGATGCCGATTCTCGTCGAGCAGGACTGGCTAAGAGGCTATGCTGACTTTGCGTTTACCTGCCGGGCCGTTGCCGGGATTGGGCGGCGTTTGTCTGGCCCCAATCAGTTGGCTGCTTTAGTGCCTTGGCTGTACGACGATTATCAAGCGTTAGAGGCCGATTTCCAGACCCTATGGCCCGAACTATTGGCTGAATTAAGCCACCAAGATACACCCCCATCATAATGAGTTTTTCGTAATAATGAGCCAGGAGACGATGGAGACCGCAATGCGCGAACGTTTTTGGGAGCGCTTTACCCTCGAAGAGTTGACGCCCCAGGAGTGGGAAGCGTTATGCGATGGCTGTGGGCAGTGCTGCCTGCTAAAGTTGCACGACGAGGATACTCAGGAGTTAGCAGTACTGAACGTTGCTTGTCGCTTGCTGGATATTCACAGTTGCCAGTGCAGCGATTATGCGAACCGCTTTGAAACCGTTCCCGACTGCACCCAACTGACGCCTGCCTTGGTTAAAGAGTTCACCTGGCTGCCGCAGAGCTGTGGTTATCGGCGGGTGGCTGAAGGGCGCAAGTTGGCGGGTTGGCATCCGCTGTTAAGCAATGATGCCGAGCGGGTTCACCGCAAAGGCGTCAGCGTACGCAGCTTTGCGGTGTCCCAAGATGAGGTGCCCGAGCAGCAATTGGAGTCGCATATTATTGCCGTGCTGCCGATGTAGTTCCCTTCGAGCACTTTACTCAGCAGTTGAAGATGCTTGCGAGTGCAGTCCCAGCGCCCAGAGAATAAACGCGTCTTGGCGGGCGGTATCGCGCCACGCTTTGAATCGACCGGATGCGCCGCCGTGGCCGCTGCTCATATCGGTACGCATCAAAATCGGCGCTGAACCCAGCTGCTGCTGTGTCACCTGGGCATAAAACTTGGCGGGCTCCCAGTAGCTGACACGGGTGTCGAACCAACTGCCCTCAATCCATAGTGCAGGGTATATCTGCGCTTTAATGTTATCGATAGGTGAGTAAGCGGCTATTCGCTCGGCGACCTCTGGTTCTTCAGGGTTGCCCCACTCGCTGTACTCCGCGGTCGTCAGAGGCAGCTCCGGGTTCTGCATCGTGCGCAGCACGTCTAAGAAGGGCACGTCTAGCAGAGCGGCGCAAAACTTTTCCGGGGCACGATTAATGCAGGTGCCGACCAGCAGCCCTCCAGCGCTGGCGCCATAGGCCGCTATGCGCTGTGAATCACTGACACCCTGCTCCACAAGCGCTTCCCGGGCGGCCAGGAAATCGTTAAAGCTGTTCTCCTTGTGGGCCATCTTGCCGTTTAAATACCAGGGTTCGCCGCGCTCGCCGCCGCCACGCACATGAGCAACGGCAAAGGCCGCACCGCGCTCAAGCAGTTCCAGCCGGGCGATCGAGAACCAGGGGTCGAGAGCCTCACCGTAAGCGCCGTAGCCATACAGCAGCGTGGGTAAGGGCTGATCTGCCAGGTCGGCGCGCATCACCACCGATACGGGCACTTGCTCACCGTCGCTGCTGGTGGCCCAAAGGCGGCGACTGATGAGCTGTTCCGGCTGTAAGTTGCCGTAAACAGGTACCCGTTTCAGCAGCGTCCGCTCGCCGCTGGTTAGATCGAGTGAAAACCAGCTGGGCGGCTGGGTAAACGACTCTTCGCGCAGGCGCACTACCTGAGTATCGAAGTGCGGGGCATCTTCCAGCATCTGCGAGCAGGGTTGTTCAGGCAGTGCCAGGGTCTCATCCAGGGTGCAGCTATGCTGGGCATCAAACAGTAAACGCCGCAAACGCACTTGCGCTTGGGCATGGTCGCGCTCAGCCAGCATCAGCCCCCAAGAGAACGCATCAACACCTTCCAGGGTGGCTTCTTCACGGTGGGTGATTAACGTTTGCCAATTCAATTGGGGCTGACCAAGCTGACTTTCGGGCAGAAAGTCGAGCTGGAAGTGAGCACCTGCCTGGTTATGCAGGCGGTAAAAGCTGCCTGGTCGGTGATCAATGCTGTACTCAACCCCCGCCTGGCGCTGCTGAATACACAGCGGGGCCGAATCAGGAGAGTGAGCGGCCAATAGGTGAATTTCACTGGTGTCTTTTGAGCCGCTTTCTAGCAGCAGCCACGACCGCGAGCGCGTTTTGCCAATACCGAGCCAAAACTCAGGATCCTCTTCCCGTAGCACCAATACTGGCTCATTTGCAGCATCAGGCTCCATCAGTGAAAGCGCAAGCCGCCAAACGCTGTCTGGGCGCTGAGTGTCGTCAAACCGCGTGAACAGCAGCGTCGCTGTAGTGGCAGTTTGATCTTCTGCCCAGCAAAGCCCCGCACCAATATCGCTTAATAGTTGCACGGGCGTTCCGTTAGGCAGCGCTTTCAGCCACAGAGTAAAACGCTCGTCGCCTTGAGTATCTTCTGTCCAGGCCAACCACTGCTCATCGGGTGACAGCGCCATATCGCCCATGTCGTAAAAGTCTTGCTCGGCGGCACGGGCTCTAACGTCGAAAAAGCATTCCTGTTGTTCAGGCTGGCGATTGGGGTGGCGCCACCAGCAGGGGTAATCATCTTCGGCACTGGTTTCGTTCCAGAACGTGAAGTGGTCAAGCGTTGTCTTAAGGCTGGTCACGGCTAATTCGCGGCGCGCCAGGTGACTCTGGTATAACGCTTCCTCCAGCGGGGAAAGCGGGGCAAACCAATCGGCTTGTTGCTGGTTAGCGGCCTCTAAAAAGGCACTGACCTGTGGGTCGTCGCGCTCTTCTAACCAGTGCCATTGCGGGTCATTAGCGCGATAATAGTGTGCAGCGGGTAAGCCTGAAGGTATGCCTTGCTGTGCTTTCATAAATTGATAGGTACCATAACGGGAAATCAACGTCGGGTGAGTTCACCCATATGAGGGGTATTATGCTGTTTGCAAATTCAACGCCACTACTGTGGTTGAGTTATTACGGGCTGTCGCTGTTAGTGATTATCGCAGTCTACTTTGCGTTCACTTTTCTGCCTCGCTTGCCACGTCTTGTACTGACCTGGATGGTGGCAGGGGCGATATGGGCACCCGCCACTTTCCGGCTGCCGCTAATAGAAGAGGGTGAATTCTATACCGGTTGGGCACCTTCGGCGATGGTGGCGGCGGTTGGGTTTTTAGAAAACAACGGCGCAGCACTTCGTGGCGGGCTAATGTGGCTGGTGTTAGGGATGGCATTAGGCGCGCTGATTGGCGTTGCTCTGTGGTGGTGGCGCCGTCCTGGGGACGATGAGTATGTCGCCCAGGAAGAAGAGAGTGCCGATGAAAGCGAATCACCACGCCGTCGCGAACCGGTGATTGGTTAATGCCTGTGTTTAGGTTCCATGCTTTTGCAGAGAGCGCCGGGTGTCTATGTATTGGTAAAGCGTATGTGTGAACTGCTGGGTATGAGCGCCAATGTGCCCACCGATATCTGTTTTAGCTTTTCGGGCTTTTTGCATCGCGGTGGGGGCACCGGCCCTCATCGCGATGGTTGGGGAATTGCCTTCTACGAAGAGGGCGGTTACCGCGATTTTCGCGACCCCCATCCCTCCGTCGATTCCCCTATCGCCCGGCTAATTTGCGATTACCCGATTAAGTCCAATGTGGTGATCAGTCACATTCGCCAGGCCAACGTGGGGGGCGTAAAGCTTGCCAATACCCACCCTTTCACGCGCGAAATGTGGGGGCGACCCTGGTGTTATGCTCACAATGGGCAATTAAGTGGCTGGGAGCGTTTAGCGTTAGGAAACTACACCCCGGTTGGCAGCACCGATAGCGAGTACGCCTACTGCTGGTTAATGGGGGAGATTCGCCGTGAATTTCCTTGCCCGCCAGCAGATCCCACAACGCTGTGGGAGCGCTTGCACCAGCTATGTGAGCAGCTAAGAGCGCTGGGCGTGTTCAATATGCTGCTCTCCGATGGCGGCTATTTATATACATTTTGCGCCACGAAGCTTGCACATATTACCCGCTGCGCGCCCTTCGGCGAGGCGGAACTCTCCGACGCCGAGATGACGGTGAATTTTGCCGAACATACCACGCCTGACGACATCGTTTCAGTAATTGCCACTGAACCGCTCACGCACAATGAAGCCTGGCAGCGCATGGTGCCGGGTGAGCTATTGGTCTGGCGCGATGGAGAAATTCAGGCGCGTTACTGTCCATAAAGAAACGATCTACTAAATTGGAATGAGGGACGCAGCAGAAAATCAAGTGAGCCCGACTATGGGCTAAAGTTGAAACGTTAGTTTCAATCGATCGTTTTACAGCCTGTTAGAGGTCGTATATCGTTGGGCTTCTTAACCTATTTTTTCAGATAGAGCCTAGCGACAACAACAAGGTCGGTGACTTACGCCGACGCCAATAGCGGAGATTGCCCATGAGCGAACACGCCAACGCCGCCGTTTTACGTGGCCCAGCGCTTGAAGGGTTGGATCAGTACGATTCAGTCACGGATGTTTTTCATAACGCAGTAACACGCTTTAAGGACAAGCCAGCTTTTTCCTGTATGGGAAAAACGCTCTCTTTCGCTGATCTTGACCGCCTCTCTGCAGACTTTGCTGCATGGCTACAGCATGAAACCGACCTCGTTCCCGGTGATCGTATCGCCATCCAGTTGCCCAACGTACTGCAGTTTCCTGTGGCGGTATTCGGTGCACTGCGCGCAGGCTTGGTAGTGGTCAACACCAACCCGCTATATACCGAGCGGGAAATGGCCAACCAGTTCAAGGACTCCAACGCTAAAGCCATTGTGATTTTGGCCAATATGGCGGACAAGCTGGAGAAAGTGCTCGATAAAACAGATATCAAGCATGTGCTCGTCACCCAGCTAGCTGACTTGCACGATGTGCCCAAGCGCTGGTTAATCAATGCAGTGGTCAAGCACGTTAAGAAAATGGTGCCTGCTTATTCACTGCCCAGTGCGGTTGGCTTCCGTGATGCGCTAAAAAAAGGTGCCTCGCTAAGTCATACCGAGGTCAAGAAGAGCCCCGACGATTTAGCCGCGCTTCAATATACCGGTGGCACCACGGGTATGCCAAAAGGCGCAATGCTGACCCATCGCAATCTCATCGCCAATATGCTGCAAGCGCGGGAAGCGATTGGTACTCATCTGACCGATGGCGAAGAGTTGGTTATCGCACCGCTACCGGTTTATCACATCTATACCTTTACGGTTAACTGCCTGTTCCTAATGGAAACCGGTAACCACTCTTTGCTGATCACTAATCCTCGCGACCTGGATGGTTTTATCAAAGAGCTCAAGGGGGTGCCCTTTAGCGCTTTTATCGGCCTCAATACGCTGTTTAATGCGCTATGTAATCGCGACGATTTCAAGCAGCTCGATTTTTCCAAATTGAAACTGACGATCTCCGGCGGCATGGCGCTGACCAAAGCAGCGGCGCAGCGTTGGGAAAAAACCACCGGTTGCCCAATTGCCGAGGGGTATGGTCTGACCGAGACTTCTCCCATTGTTAGCTTCAACCCGACCGATGCGATCCAACTGGGCACTATCGGTAAGCCCGTGGCAGGCACCGCGGTAAAAGTCGTCGACGCCGATGGCAACGACGTGGCATTGGGCGAGCCGGGAGAACTGTGCGTGCAAGGGCCACAGGTGATGAAAGGCTACTGGCAGCGTGAAGATGAAACCCGTGACGCCATCGATGAGGATGGCTGGTTCCGCACCGGCGACATCGCTGTGCTGCAGGATGATGGCTATATCCGCATCGTTGATCGCAAAAAAGATATGATCCTGGTCTCTGGCTTTAATGTTTATCCCAACGAAGTTGAAGATGTGGTGGCAGCCCACCCAGATGTACTTGAGTCTGCCGCGGTCGGTGTGCCAGATGAAAATGCTGGCGAAGCCATCAAGCTGTTTGTGGTCAGTAAAAATGACCAGCTAGATGAAAAAACACTACGCGACTGGTGCAAGAAAGAGCTCACTGGCTATAAAGTGCCGAAATTCATAGAGTTTCGCGATGAGTTGCCCAAAACCAACGTGGGTAAAGTGCTCCGCCGCCAGCTGCGCGACGAAGAGCCCTCAAAAACGTAACCGTTACATGACGACTCGGCGCTGTGGTTAGGCGTCGCGGCGCTGAAAGCGTTACACTATACGACCCGCTCAATTGAGCGGGTTGATTTTTTATAACTCTTACTAATATCTCTTGTTAAATGCCCAAGCGAATGGAAGCCGACTCAATCGTGACCACCGACACATCCCCAGCCCCCACCGATAGTCAACGTCTTGCGTCGCTGAAACAGGCCGCGGGCGATGTGATGCTGCGCGATGCAGAGCGGCTGGAGCGCCGGCTGGCTGGTTTAAACCGTCGCCTACGTGATAGCAAACCGATTAGCCGTGGCTTGGACGAGGTGCAGCGCGAGCTTGGTCGTGCCCAGCAGCAGCTCAGTCAGCGCGAAAGCCAAAAGGTCGCCTTCAATTACCCGCCAGAATTGCCGGTGGTCGAACGCCGGGAGGATATTGTCAACGCCATCCGCGATCATCAGGTCGTGGTGGTGGCGGGGGAGACCGGCTCAGGCAAAACCACCCAGCTGCCTAAAATGTGTTTGGAACTGGGCCGAGGCCGCCGTGGCTTAATTGGTCACACTCAGCCACGCCGCCTAGCCGCCCGCAGTGTCGCCAGTCGCCTGGCGGAAGAGCTGGAAGTCTCTTTGGGTGAGCAGGTGGGCTATCAGGTGCGCTTCACCGACCAGAGCAGCCCGACGACCCTGGTCAAACTGATGACCGACGGGATTTTGCTGGCCGAGACTCAGCATGATCCGCTGCTGCTGCGTTACGACACCATCATTATTGATGAAGCCCACGAGCGCAGCCTGAATATCGACTTTCTACTCGGCTACCTCAAACGTTTGCTCCCCAAGCGGCCCGATCTAAAAGTCATCATTACCTCGGCGACTATCGACGTAGAGCGCTTTGCCAAACACTTCGGCACCGCCAAGGCGCCTGCACCGGTGGTGGAAGTCACCGGGCGTACCTACCCCGTTGAAGTGCACTACCGGCCGCTGGTACGCGACGAGGACGATGAAGAAGACCGCACGCTGCAAGAGGGTATTCTGCACGCGGTGGAAGAGATTGAAGCCGTTGAGCGTGAAAAAGGCTGGTTGCATGGCCCTCGCGATGTGCTGGTGTTTTTACCTGGTGAGCGCGAAATTCGTGAAACCGCCGATACCCTGCGCCACGCCGAGCTGAAAGGCACTGAAATCCTGCCACTCTACGCGAGACTCTCCAACGAAGAGCAGAACCGTGTGTTTGCGCCGCACCGCGGTCGGCGCATTGTACTCGCCACCAACGTCGCGGAAACGTCGCTGACCGTACCCGGTATTCGCTACGTGATCGACCCCGGCCTCGTGCGTATCAGCCGCTATAGCTACCGTTCCAAGATCCAGCGACTGCCGGTAGAAGCGGTTAGCCAGGCCAGTGCCAACCAGCGTAAAGGGCGCTGTGGGCGGATTGCCGAAGGCGTGTGCATTCGCCTCTACAGCGAAGAGGATTTCCTATCCCGGCCCGGCTTTACCGACCCGGAAATCCAGCGCACCAACCTTGCCTCGGTGATTCTCTCGATGCTGGGGCTCAAGCTCGGCGATATCGAGGCCTTTCCGTTTGTTGATCCACCGGATAGCCGCTTTGTTAAAGACGGCTTTCGACTGCTGTTCGAGCTGGGGGCGGTGGATGACAAGCAGCGCCTTTCTCCGCTTGGGCGTAAGCTGGCGCGGCTGCCGATTGACCCGCGCTTGGCGCGAATGGTGTTGGCGGGTGCCGAATTCGGCAGCCTTCGCGATGTGCTGATCGTCGTCTCGGCGCTAGCCATCCAAGACCCCCGCGACCGACCGACGGATAAGCGCCAGGCGGCCGACCAAGCTCACCAGCGCTGGCATGATCCGGATTCCGATTTTGTCGCCTTGCTGAACCTTTGGCACGGCATTGAGAATGCCCGTGAGGCGCTTTCAGGCAATCAGCTGCGCCGCTGGTGCCGTGAGCACTACATCAACTACCTGCGCATGCGCGAATGGCACGACACCTTCCGCCAACTGCGCCAACTGCTGCGCGATATGGATATCGACGTGCCCGCGCCGCCGCCCCGTAATGAAGACGAGAGCGAAGAACAGGCGCGTCAAACGCGGCGTAAAACGTCGGGTAAGGTGCATCAGGCGCTACTCTCGGGGCTGCTCTCTAATCTGGGGACGTTGGTGGAGAACCGCGAGTATCTCGGCGCCCGCAATCGCAAGTTTATGATTCATCCAGGCTCAGGGTTGGCTAAGAAGTCGCCCAAGTGGATCATGGCGTTCGAGATGGTGGAAACCTCCAAGCTGTTTGCCCGCACTGTGGCCAAAATCGATCCCCAGTGGATTGAACCCCAGGCGCAGCACCTGGTTAAACGCAGCTACAGCGAACCGCATTGGGAAATGAAGCGCGCCCAGGTAGTGGCCTTTGAACAGGTCACGCTGTTTGGTCTGCCGATTGTGGCGCGGCGCAAGGTACATTACGGGCCAATCGCGCCCCAGGAGTCCCGGGAGCTGTTTATTCGCCGTGCGCTGGTGGAAGGGGAATTTCACACCAAAGGTGCCTTCTTTGCTCATAACCGCGCGTTGATCGACGAAGTCGTAGCGCTGGAAGATCGCGCTCGGCGGCGAGATATTCTGGTCGATGAAGACACGCTCTATGATTTTTACGACCAGCGGATCCCGGCGGAGATAGTCAACGGCAAGGGCTTTGAGCACTGGCGCAAGCAGGCCGAGCAGCAAGAGCCACAATTACTGCATTTCGATATTGATTCACTTAAAGCGCGCGACACGGAGGACGTTACCCAGGCGCAGTATCCTGATCATTTGATTCTGGCGGGCGTCGCGTATCCGGTAAGCTACCACTTTGACCCCGAAGCCGAGGATGACGGTGTTACCCTGACCGTTCCCGCTGCAATGTTGCCCCAGGTGCCGGTGCATGCTCTAGAGTGGTTGGTACCTGGGCTGCTGCGTGAAAAGTGTATTGCGCTTCTGAAGTCACTGCCGAAAAGCATCCGCCGCCAGGTGGTGCCGATTCCTGATTGGGTGGATGCGGCGCTGGAAACCCTGGTGCCCGATCAGCGCCCGTTAACCGAGGCCTTGGGGGAGTTCATTCGCCGCCGTACATCGACGCGGGTGCATCCCGACGACTGGCGCCTCGACGTGCTCGAACCGCATCTGATCATGAATATTCGCGTGGTCGATCACGCGGGCGAAACCTTAGGGCAGGGGCGCGATCTGCGTGCTTTAGAGCAGCGCTTTGAAGCGGCAGCCAGCGCAGGCGCCCAGGCACTGGCTGAACAGGTTAGCCAAGAGCCCGCTGTGGCCGGGCTACCCAAGACGCCGCTGCCCGCTTCGCGCGTTACCACCCAGGCAGGTATTCGCGTAGAGGCGTATCCTGCCCTGGTCGCTGAAAGCCGGATTGCGAAAACCAGCGGTCTTGACGCCAGCGAGTTCAAGGTGGCGTTGTTTGATCACCCTGCAAAAGCTGACGCTGCCCACCAGGAGGGCATCGCTCGGCTGGCAATTGCCAAGCTACCTGAACAGGTTAAAGCGATTAAACAACTGCCGGGTGTTGAGAAGTGCGCGCTACTGTTCGCCAAAGTGGGTAGTAAACAAGCTTTGATCGACGATCTGCTGCTTGCGGTGTTTACCCAGGTGATTGCTCAGCACCCCCTGCCGCGCTCGGAAGGCGAGTTTAGCCAGCGACTAAACGCTACTCAGGGTCAGCTTGTAGACGAAGCGAAAGCACTGCTGGTACGCGTAGAGGCCGCGCTAAAAGGGCATCTGGCGGTCAGTAAGGTGCTCAAAGGGAAGCTTAATTTTGCTCTGGCGCTGGTGTATAGCGATGTTAGCGCGCAGATGCAGCGTCTGGTCTATCCAGGCTTTATTCGCGATGCGGGCGCTTGGCTGGACGAATACCCGCGCTACACCGAGGCGGCGCTCATTCGGCTTGAAAAAGCCGCCCGTGAGCGCGGTCGCGATCAAATGATGATGCAAGATGTCCAGGCATTAGAGGCCCGCTTTGATGCCCGCCGCGAAAGCGAGCGACGCGGAAGGGTGGAAGATCCTGAATTGGTCGCTTTTGGCTGGTGGCTGCAGGAGCTTAGAGTATCGCTATTTGCACAGCAGTTGGGGACTAACATGGTGGTGTCGGTAAAACGATTGGAAAAACGCTGGCAAGAGATCACTAGCGTTTAGCTAGGGGTTGAAAAAAGTTGCTGGAAAAACCGCTATTTTACGCACACAGTAACGTGATGGGTTCGCCGTAAGTCGCACGCTACATTGATGGCCGGTCACGTCGGCAAGCCGCTTAGAGGAGATTGGCATGACACATGTGGTGATTACCGGTACAGGTCTCTATACACCGGAACACGCCATTGATAATGCGGCCCTGGTGGCGGCATTTAATGCTTGGGTAGACAGCGAGAATGAACAGCATGCCGGAGCCATTGCGCGCGGCGAGCGCGAACCGCTGGCACATTCAAGCAGCGAATTTATCGAAAAAGCCTCCGGTATTAAGAGCCGCTATGTGCTCGATGCAGCTGGGATCCTTGACCCACAGCGTATGCGGCCTAAACTTCCGCAGCGGGGCAATGACGAACCCTCTATTCAGTGCGAGATGGCGACCGCTGCCGCGCGGCAGGCGCTGGCCGCTGCCAAGGTAGAAGCTGCTGACATCGAGCTGGTGATCGTGGCCTGCTCAAACCTGGAGCGTGCCTACCCCGCTGTGGCGGTCGAGGTGCAGCAGGCCTTGGGCACAAGTGGTTACGGGTTCGATATGAATGTGGCCTGTAGTTCAGCGACGTTTGCTTTGGAAACGGCTGCCAACGCCATAGCCTCCGGCAGTGTGAAGCGTGCCCTGGTGGTCAATCCGGAAATTTGCTCGGCGCACCTCAACTTTCGAGACCGTGACAGCCACTTCATTTTCGGCGATGCTTGTACCGCTGTGGTACTAGAAAATAGCGCTATTGCGGTGGCCGATGAGCAGTTTGAAATTCTCGGCACGCGCCTGGTTACCCAGTTTTCCAACGCGATCCGTAATAATGCAGGGTTCCTTAACCGCGTAACGGACAGTGACCCACTCGCCTTGGATAAGCTGTTTGTGCAGGAAGGGCGTCGGGTGTTTAGAGAAGTTTGTCCGATGGTGGCTAAATTGATCACCGATCATTTGGCCTCCTTAGAGTTGACCGGTGGCGATCTGAAGCGCATGTGGCTACACCAGGCTAACCGGCATATGAACGATTTGATTGCCCGCAAGGTATTGGGCTATGACCCGAGTGAAACACAGGCGCCGATTATTTTGGATCGTTACGCCAACACCAGTTCAGCGGGTTCTATCATCGCCTTTCACCTCCATCGCGAGGAGCTTGTGGAGGGCGATATTGGCGTGATTTGCTCCTTTGGAGCGGGTTATAGCGCGGGCAGTGTGGTTATTCGTCGTTTGTAGATGTCTGTATAAGGTGCAGGGGAATTGAAAAAGGAAAATGTCATGTGGCAGTGGTTTAATAACGCGCAGCCTGCGCTTTCGCTGCGTAGCAAAGGGTTGCCACTACTACTGGTGACGTTACTCGCAACCGGAGGCTGTGCCAGTACGCAAATGGCGGAAAATACTGCTCCCGAAGACCCTTGGGAAGGCTTTAACCGCAAAGTGTTTGCGTTTAACGATGTGTTGGATCGCTACGCGCTCAAGCCGGTGGCAACAGGCTATCGTGCTATTACCCCCGACCCGGTAGAAACGGGCGTAGGTAATTTTTTCTCCAACTTAGGTGAAGTGCGTACTGCGCTTAACAGCGTGCTGCAGGGCAAACCGTCAAACGCGGGCCTCGCCACGTCACGTTTTTTAATTAACTCCACGGTAGGCATTGGCGGACTGTTAGATTATGCCACCCTAATGGAAATTACTGCGGATGAAGAAGATTTTGGCCAAACGTTAGCGGTGTGGGGGTGGGAAGATTCGCGTTATCTGGTGCTGCCTTTCTTTGGCCCCAGCACGCTGCGGGATACCACCGGTATGCCCGCGAATATGGCAACGAACCCCGTTAATTATGCAGAAGACGATATTGTTCGAGTAGGCCTTACCGCACTCAAAGCGATCGATATTCGAGCGGGTTTGCTTGACCAGGAAGAATTAATTCGTGGTGATCGCTACCGTTTTATTCGTGACGCTTACTTGCAGAACCGCCACTTTGAGGTGAGCGATGGAGAATTGGGTGATGACCCCTTTGCCAGCGAAACCTTCGACTTTGATGACAGCGATTTTGATGACAGCGGTCAGGATGATAGTGACTTTGGTGACAACGAAGTCACCGATTGAGGCTTATGATGGATCATTCTAAGCAGTTGATCGCGGTGATCGACGAACCTGGTCGTGAACGTGATGCGCTGGCTGAAGCGATTACCTGCGATGGCATGTGGGTGTTTGCCGCTGAGGATATCGCGCATTTGCCCGCTGACACGGCGCTCATTGTTGCCCATGCTCGGGCAGTTCCGCGGCAGCAATGGACACACCTAACGCGACGCCTACCGACACTGGTAGTCAGTGACTCGCGTCAGGACGCCGACTTGATCAAAGCGATTGATGTGGGGTTGGTGGACTATATTGTCCATCCGCTGCGACACGCCGAGCTGTTGCGACGAATGATCCGTAAGGCCATTAAGCTCAACGATTTGGCGCTGGAGCGCGAGCGTGACCATGCGCGTCTGGCGGAGTTAAACGAGAGCCTAGAGACCCACCTCGCGCTGCTGCGGATGGATCAGCAGAGCGGAGGGCATATCCAGCGGCGTTTGTTGCCGCTGCGGCCCAAGGTGATTAACGGGGTGTATTACGACTACGTATTTGCCCCTTCGCTCTATTTGTCTGGTGATTTTCTCGATTACCAACGCTATAACGAGCGCTACAGTGCCTTCTATTTCGCCGATGTATCGGGGCATGGCGCCTCGTCGGCATTTGTTACCGTGCTGCTCAAATATTTATGCAACCGCTGGCTGAGTGAGTGGGATGGCCAGCATCCGGAAAATCTGCCGCCTGATTGGTTAAAGGCGATGAACCGCGAGCTGCAGGGCACCGATATTGGTAAACATGCCACCTTATTTGTCGGTGTTATTGACCACGAGGCGCATACTCTTCACTATTCGCTCGGCGCACAGCTTCCCATGCCCCTGTTGGCAGCAGAGGGAGAGCTACGCCGTTTAGAAGGCGAGGGAATGCCGGTAGGCCTTTTCCCCGATGTGGAGTATCCTTCGCTGAGTTGTGCATTGCCGAATAAATTTCGTCTATGGCTCTGCTCAGATGGAGTATTGGAATGCTTGCCGGGTAAAACGCTCGACACGCGGCTCAAGGAGCTTGAGCAATTAGTAAGCGAGAGTGTAACGCTTGAGCAGTTGCGCGACCGGCTAGCAGAAACGAATGCACTCCTTGCCGAAGGGGATGCAGAGTTTGATGCCAACCAAGAGCGCGATGCTTTACCCGATGATCTAACAATCATGATGGTGAGCGGATTTGGTCATGCTGATTGAAGAGGGCCGCATTAAAGCGGCGTTCGATTCTGGTGTTTTTATTCTAAAACTGTGTGGTGATGTGCGTTTGACGCTCTGCGCCACGCTGGATACTCAAGCCCAGCGTCTTGCCGAGACGCCGGGGTTGCGTGCCGTATTGATTGACCTGCGTGAAGCCACCAATGTCGATTCGACGGCGCTTGGTTTTTTGGCCAAGGTCGCGATGGCGGTGAAAGGGCGCCTGGAGCAGCCGCCTACGATTATTGTCGATAATCCTGATGTACGGCAGATGTTGGACGTGATGGGCTTTGCGCGTTTCTTCACGCTGATGGAAGCACCGCTACAACAGACGAGTACGCTCAACAATGAGCTTGAAGAGCTGCCCCAAGAGCCGGCAGACGAAGAGGGACTGCGCGATCGCATCCTGGAAGCCCACCGTATTTTAATGCATATGAACGAGCATAACCGTGAGCAGTTTCAGCCACTGGTTGACATGCTTGAGTCGCAAGACGCCACTACGCACCACTAAGCTCCCCTCTCCTTGATAAGCCCCTGGCCTCTTCCAAGGGCTATCTACCGATAGTCTCCAATCCCGACAAAGGCCTTAAAATCAGCTATGATTAGCGGCCTATCTATTCCAGTGCGTACATTATCGCCTTAAGGAGACCCATGGATCTTAATCCTCGCCGGGTAGCACTGTTGGTTGCTGCCAATACGGCGCTGGCGCCCTTTGCTATCGACGCTTATTTGCCTGCCATGGGTATCATTGCTGAAAGCATCGGCGCCAGTATTCACCGTACTGAACTCTCCATCAGCGTATTCCTGTTCGGCTTTGCATTGGGCCAGCTATGCTTTGGGCCGCTTTCGGATCGGATGGGTAGAAAGCCTGTGCTGCTGGGCGGACTGGTGGTGTTTATGCTGGCAAGTCTTGCTATTACGATGGCGGACAGTTTGCCCACGCTGCTGGCTTGGCGGTTTATTCAAGCGTTGGGAGGCGGGGCCTGCGTGGTCAATTCGGCGGCGATTGTACGCGACTGCTTTAGCGGGCGCGAGGCCGCCAAAGTGATGTCTACCATGGCGATGATTATGATGCTGGCGCCGCTGGTGGCACCTGCAGTGGGCAGCTTGCTACTGCACGTGGCCGGCTGGTGGCTGATTTTTGTGTTCTTAGCCGTTTACGCAGGCTTTTTGCTCTGGCTGCTAGGAACGCGGTTACCTGAAACCCGCGATATGTCGCTGCCTGCAGCTTCACCACGGCAAGTAATACGCAACTACGCCAGCGTGCTTAAGCATCGTGAAGGCATGGGCTATATATGTGCGGTAGCGGCTTCCTTTGCGGGCCTGTTTGCCTTCGTGACCGCTTCGCCGTTTCTCTATCTCGACTATTTTGGCCTCTCGCCCGGCACTTATCCGCTAGTGTTTGGGGTCAACGTTGTCGTTATTGCGCTCTCTAATCGGGTCAATATTCATCTGCTCCGCAAGCGCACTCCTCAGCAGAATTTGCGTTTAGGGTTGCTTATACAGCTGGTGGCCGCGCTTGGGTTGGTAGCGGTGACCGCCCTGGACATCGCGTCGCTAGTGATCGTGGTGCCGTTGATTATGCTGTTTACCGGTATGATCGGCCTGATCACGCCCAACGCGATCTCGTCGTTACTGGATCATTTTGGCCATATCAGCGCCACGGCAACGGCGCTACTGGGCGGGATCCAGTTTACCTGCGGCGCCCTCGCGGGAGTGATGGTAGGGCTGTTCGAGGTAGAACATCTTTGGCCCATGGTACTCACCATGCTGGGCGCTGCGTTGCTAGGCAATATCGGTGTGCGCAAACTGACTAAAGCACCTGCTGCGGATGAATAGTTTTCAAATAGATAGGGCGTGTGGACAGGGCGTATGGATAGAGCATATGGATAGTTTGAATGGATAGCATGCTGGCTTGGGTCAATATGCCGATGAGCACTTGGTTAGCTTGCTCCGCCGTACTGTTAATGGGTGCTTTTGTGCAGCGCGCTACCGGCTTTGGTTTGGCCATTATTGGCGCACCGCTACTGTTGATGCTAGTGCCTCGTCTGGTGCCGGTCACTCTGGTACTGTTCGGATTTACCGTCTCCCTGATGATGGTGCGTCATTACTGGCACGAGGTGCGCCTGGATTCCATTGGCATGGCGCTAGTGGGGCGCCTTCCCGGCAATGCGCTGGGTATTTGGCTGCTACTCGCCGCCCCCATGTTTGTGTTAGAAAAGCTGATTGCGGTCATCGTCCTGTTTGCGGTACTCGTCACCTTGTGCCGCTTTCAGTTGCCGGTAAACCGAATAACGCTGTTTGGCGCTGGGGTGCTCTCTGGCATTTTTGGCACCGTTGCGGCTATTGGTGGCCCACCCATCGTGTTGCTGATGCACGGCTTACCCACTGATCGTGTGCGCGGCAATCTAGCCGCCTTTTTCATTTTGACCTCTCTATTGACCTTAATCACCCTTGCCTTGGCTGACCAGATTCAGCTTTGGCATTTCCAGGTCGCGCTTACCTTCCTACCTGCAGTATTAATAGGTAACGCCTTGGCAGATACCGTAGCCCACCGTTTAGACCGACGCATGCTGCAAGGTGCCTCGCTGGCGTTATGCACCCTCGCGGCGCTAGGACTTTTGTGGTGATGTAAGGCTTGGTTGCCTCTATGTAACGAAAAATTTTCTACGTTTTGCTCGCTGTCATGAAGTTGTCATGGAACCAGTGCAAGGTATGCCTTGCGAAGGCCAGATCCCTACATGAACAGGAGTATTTCGCATGAACCGTATTCTAAAAACCACCGTTATCGCGGCTGCTGTAATGAGCGTTGCCGGTGTTGCTCAAGCCCGTGATCAAATCCGAATCGTTGGTTCCAGTACCGTTTACCCGTTTGCCAGCTACGTAACGGAAGAGTTCGGTGCGACTACTGGTAACCCGACGCCTGTTATTGAATCGACTGGTTCGGGCGGCGGTTTGCGTCTGTTCTGTAATGGTGTTGGTGAAGGCACACCCGACATTACTAACGCTTCTCGTCGCATGAAAGTGTCTGAGTTCGAGCGTTGTGAAGAGAACGGCGTTACCGATATCACCGAGGCTAAAATCGGTTCTGACGGCATCGTATTGGGTCAATCAAGCGAAAACGATGACATTGCTTTAACCCGCGAACAGATCTTCATGGCGGTAGCTGCCATGGTGCCAGTTGATGGCGAGTTAGTTGAAAACCCCTACACCAACTGGAGCGAGATCGATTCTTCGCTGCCAGACCGTGAAATCTCCATTTATGGGCCGCCGACAACTTCGGGTACCCGCGATGCTTTTGAAGAGCTGGTAATGGAATCTGCGTCTGAGGGTATGGATGTTTACGGCGATGAAGGCTACACCGATATTCGTTCTGACGGTGTTTACATCGATGCCGGTGAAAACGACAACCTGATCGTTCAGCGCCTTTCAGAAGACACCGGTGCCTTTGGTATCTTCGGCTACTCTTTCCTTGAAGAGAATACTGACACGATCAGCGCCGCCAGCATTGATGGCGTCGATCCTGAGGCTGAGGCGATCAGCTCCGGTGACTATCCTATCGCGCGTTCACTGTGGTTCTACGTGAAGAACCAGCACGCTGAAGACGTCCCGCCGATGTACGATTACGTCGATATGTTTATGAGCGAAATGATGATTGGCGATGATGGCTACTTGCGTGATATCGGCTTGATCGTTCTGCCAGAAGGAGAGCGCGAAGAGTGGCGCCAGGCTGTTGCAGATCGCACTTCAATGACAGCAGACGTTCTTAAGTAAGTTGGTAGGTCAGATTAAAAGTGGTCGGCAGCGCAAGCTGCCGACCCGTTATTGTTGATAGGTTTCTTAACCGGTGACCACGTGAGAGAGATGCGATGCAGACCAACCAGCTTCTTCTGATTTTTTGCAGTGCATTATTGCTGCTGGGGCTGCTGGCTTTTTTTGCTGGCCGTTCAAAAGCCACTCGGTTACGTAGCGCGGGTACGGCGATGTTCGCCCAGCCTGACCAATACGCTTGGTTTACAGTACTCTCCACCGCCGGGCCAGCCGTGGTAGTGAGTGCCTTGGGCGCTTTCGTTTTGCTTCTAATGGGCGCCGACATTCCTACGCTTTATCTGCTGGCGGCGAGCTTAGTGATAGCAGCCATCGGGCTACTGGTGAGTCTTAATCAAGTAAAACCCGATTTTCATGCCCGTCAAGCCATTGAGCGGGTCATTCGCATGACCCTGGCTGGGGCAGCGTTAATCTCCATTTTGACGACCTTTGGTATTTTAATTTCGATTATTTCCGAGGCGCTGCGCTTTTTCCAAATGCACAGCTTCTGGGAGTTCATCACCGGCACCACTTGGAATCCAGGCGCGAGCTTTTTAGCATCCGCGGGTCGCGGTGATGGTAGCGGCGCTGAGTTTGGCTCGGTACCGCTGTTTGCTGGCACCTTTATGATTACCGCCATCGCTATGCTGGTGGCGGTGCCTATCGGTTTGCTTTCAGCGATTTATATGTCTGAATTTGCACCGCGCAAAGTGCGTACCGTCGCCAAGCCGGTGTTAGAAGTATTGGCAGGTATTCCTACCGTCGTTTATGGCTTTTTTGCCGCCATCACCGTGGCGCCGATCATTGTCAATATTGCCGGTTTTCTGGGGCTCGATGCGTCTTATAACAATGCGCTGGCACCCGGCATTGTGATGGGCATTATGATCATTCCGTTTATCTCATCGCTATCTGATGATGTGATCAATTCGGTGCCCGATAGCATGCGCCAGGGGTCGCTGGCACTCGGTATGACCAAAGGGGAAACGATTCGTGATGTGGTAGTGCCCGCTGCCATGCCGGGGATTATCTCAGCGTCGCTCTTGGGTATGTCTCGTGCCATGGGTGAAACCATGATCGTGGTTATGGCGGCGGGTATGCGGCCTAATTTAACCGCTAATCCGCTGGAAGATATGACCACGGTGACTGTGCGTATCGTGGCGGCGCTCACCGGCGACCAAGAGTTTGAAAGTGCCGAAACATTATCAGCTTTTGCCCTTGGACTCGTGCTCTTCGTGATCACACTCGCACTCAACTTGGTGTCAGTATTGATGATCCGTCGTTTCCGTGAAAAATACCGCGTGAATAACCTGTAACGCCGAGGAACTGTTTCGATGAGCCACTCTTTTGACGAAATCAGCCAGCAGCTTAAGCGGCGTCACCGAAAGTCTACCCGCCTTAAATGGATAACCATGGGATCGTTAGGTCTCGCGGGCCTTTTTCTGGTGCTGTTTTTTGCCGATATGCTGAGTAAAGGTCTACCCGCTTTCCAGCAGGCCTATATACAAACCGAGATTAGCTACACACAAGAAGCCGAAACCGATGGGCGGCGGGCGTTTGATGAAGAGCTGTTGCCGTTAATTAGCCGTACGGCGGTGCGTACAATTCCATTAGAGTTGCGCAACAATCCTGACATGATCGGCACCAGTAAAGCGGAGTGGGTATTAGCGAATAGTGATGTCGATCAATACTTGAAGGGACACCGGCATCGCTTGAGTGACGAGGAGCAGGAAGCCCTTGATGCCCGAGTCGAATCTGGACAGGTGGATCTACGCTTTAATACCACTTTCTTTGGTTCGGGTGATTCAAAAATTGCCGAGAACGCGGGCATTTTATCGGCAGTGGTCGGCACCATTATGACCATGATCGTCACCCTGGCGATATCTTTCCCGATCGGCGTGATGACAGCTATTTATCTTGAAGAGTTTGCGCCGGATAACCGCTTAACCCAGATTATTGAAATTAACATCAATAACCTAGCGGCGATCCCGTCGATTCTATTTGGTCTGCTGGGTCTTGCGATCTTTATTAACTTTTTCGGGGTGCCGCGGTCGTCTCCATTAGTGGGCGGTATGACGCTGGCATTGATGACGCTGCCAGTGATCATTATTTCGACACGTACCGCACTGCGTAGCGTGCCTGAATCCATCCGTCACGCAGGCTTTGGGGTGGGCTGTTCACGCTGGCAGGTAGTGCGGGATCACGTTCTACCCTTAGCAATGCCGGGTATTATGACAGGTTCTATTATCGGCCTGGCGCAAGCGATGGGTGAAACGGCGCCGCTGATTATTGTAGGGATGGTGGCCTTTATCCCCGATGTGGGCGTTTCCTTTACCAACGCGGCAACAGTGATGCCTGCGCAAATATTCACCTGGGCTGGTGAACCTGAGCAGGCGTTTGTGGAAAAAACTGCTGGCGGTATTTTGGTGCTACTCACCATACTCATCTCACTCAACGCTTTTGCCGTTGTGATGCGTAAGAAATTTGAGCGTCGCTGGTAGGCCAGTGCGTTATAGAGGACATTTCTATGAATAGCCATGCAACTGTAATGAACGGCCAGCAGACACCTGCGGTTGGGCAACCCTATACACGGAATGAAGCTGCGTGCCACGACCTGAGTTTCCGGGTTCGCGATTTGAATCTGTGGTATGGCAAAAACCAAGCGCTGAAGAATCTAAATATTGATCTTTTTCAGAAAAATGTGACGGCGCTGATTGGCCCTTCGGGGTGTGGTAAGTCGACGTTCTTACGCTGTTTGAATCGTATGAACGACCTGATTCCTAGCGTACGCACCGAAGGCCTGGTCGAGATGGACGGGTTGGACGTTAACGCACCTAAAATGGATGAAGTGGCGCTCCGTCGCCGGGTGGGCATGGTTTTCCAAAAGCCTAATCCGTTTCCTAAGTCGATCTTTGAAAATATCGCTTACGCACCACGCATGCACGACTTGGTCAGCCGTAAAGCCGAGCAGGAAGAATTGGTTGAAAAAGCGCTGCGTGACGCTGGGTTGTGGAACGAGGTGAAAGACAAGCTGCATGAGCCAGGCACCTCTCTGTCCGGTGGTCAGCAACAGCGGTTGTGTATTGCCCGCGCTATTGCGGTTCAGCCTGATGTGATTTTGATGGATGAGCCAACCTCAGCGCTTGATCCTATTTCCACCGCCACCATCGAAGACCTGATGGACAAGCTGAAAGAGAAATTCACCATCATTACCGTGACGCATAATATGCAGCAGGCGGCGCGGGTGGCGGACTACACGGCGTTCTTCCACCTGGGGGAAATCATTGAGTACAACGACACCAAAGTGATGTTCTCAACCCCGGCACAGAAGAAGACCGAGGACTATATCTCGGGTCGTTATGGTTAATTAATGCTTGCTAATTAATACTTACTACGCAGGCCTACTACACGGTGGTGGGCCTGTTTGTTAGTAAGCGTTTTTTTAAGTGTTTATATATGTTTTAACGTATATAGCCGTTATGCTTTCTCTTAATAGATTGTGTAACCGTTAGCTTAGGAGGCACTCATGGCACTACGTATTGGCATTAACGGCTTTGGGCGGATTGGGCGTTTGGCATTGCGCAGTTTGTGGGGGCAGGTAGACGCTGGCGCGGTAGCAATAACACGCATTAACGACCCGGGCGGCGATGCGGCAACCTTTGCCCACCTGCTGGAGTTTGATTCAGTTCACGGGCGCTGGACACCAGGGAAGGGTATCTTGGCAACCGATGACGCTATCGTTCTCGATGGAAAAACTGTCGTCTTTAGCGCTAATAAAGCAATTGCCGATAGCGATTGGTCGAACTGCGATATCGTTATCGAGTGCTCGGGCGTAATGAAAACCACCGATAAACTGCAGGCGTACATTGATCAAGGCGTCGGTCGTGTGGTGGTGAGTGCGCCTATGAAAGAGGCGAACGTGCTTAATGTGGTGGTGGGGGTGAACGACCACCTTTACGATCATGCTCAACATAAGATCGTTACCGCTGCCAGTTGCACCACCAACTGCTTGGCACCGGTAGTCAAAGTCATTCAGGAAACCTTTGGTATCCGCCATGGCTCGATGACCACGGTGCATGACATCACCAATACTCAAACCATTCTAGATGCCCCGCATAAAGACCTGCGCCGCGCCCGGGCTTGCGGTATGAGCTTGATCCCCACCACGACCGGCTCCGCGAAAGCCATCACAGCCATTTTTCCTGAGTTAGCGGGTAAGCTTAATGGTCATGCGATTCGTGTACCCCTGGCGAATGCTTCGCTGACTGATATGGTGTTCGAGCTTGAGCGTGAAGTGAGTGTCGAAGAGGTCAATCAGGCGCTAAAAGCCGCGGCTGATGGCGAGCTTGCCGGTATTTTGGGCTATGAAGAGCGCCCGCTAGTGTCGATTGATTACCGCACCGACCCGCGCAGCTCGATCATTGATGCGCTCTCCACCATGGTGATCAATGGCACCCAGCTAAAACTCTATGCCTGGTACGACAACGAGTGGGGCTACGCCAACCGCACGGCAGAGTTGGCCCTGATGGTAGGTAGTGGGCAGGTAGGCGGTGAGCAGGTGGGCCGTGGCTGATTTATCGTTGTTAAAGCGGGTAAAGGCGCTACCTTTCGAGGTGCGCCAATATATGCTGATTACCGGCAACTACTGGGCCTTCACGGTAACCGACGGCGCGCTGCGTATGCTGGTGGTCATGCACTTCCATCAACTGGGTTACTCGCCGTTAGAAATCGCCATGCTGTTTCTGTTTTACGAAGCTTTTGGTGTGGTGACTAACCTGGTAGGTGGCTGGTTGGGTGCGCGGTTGGGTCTCAACCGCACCATGAATGTGGGGCTTGGGCTGCAAATTATTGCGCTTGCTATGCTGATGGTACCCGCTAGCCTGCTGACAGTTGCTTGGGTGATGGCCGCTCAGGCGCTGTCGGGGATCGCCAAAGACCTCAACAAAATGAGCGCTAAAAGCGCCGTTAAAGTGCTGGTGCCAAAAGAGAGTGCTAACGCCAATAGTTCACTCTACCGCTGGGTGGCGATGCTGACCGGCTCTAAAAACGCGTTAAAGGGGCTGGGCTTTTTTGTTGGCGGGTTGCTGCTAACGTTGATTGGCTTCCAGGCCGCTGTGTTGGTCATGGCGGTGATGCTTGGCAGCGTGTTACTGCTTTCACTGTTGAGGCTTAAGGCGGATTTAGGCCGCCAAAAAGTAAAGCCCAAGTTCTCCGAAATCTTCTCAAAATCACGCGCTATTAACGTGCTCTCCGCGGCGCGCTTTTGCCTGTTTTCGGCACGGGATGTGTGGTTTGTGGTAGCGCTGCCGGTGTTTTTATACGATCAGCACGGCTGGACACACTGGACAGTGGGTGGGCTGTTAGCGGTATGGGTGATCGGTTATGGCGGGGTGCAAACCCAAGCACCTAAATTAACCCGGCTGATCAAAGGCGATGCGCGGGCACTTACCGCCGGCTGGGCGGCGGCATTGGGCGTGCTGGCGATTTTGTTGGCGATGCTGCCCTTGGCGCAGGTAGGCTGGTTAGTCGTCGGTTTGCTCGCCTTTGGCGTATTGTTTGCGATTAACTCCAGCTGGCACAGTTACTTGATTGTGCATTATGCCCGCGCTGACGGCGTCTCCATGGATGTTGGTTTCTATTATATGGCCAATGCCATGGGGCGTTTAGTGGGCACGCTACTGTCGGGCTGGCTATATATGGCATATGGGCTGAGCGCCTGCCTGTGGGTATCCGCCGCCTTAGTGGCTGCCAGCGCATTGATGGCGCTGGCGTTGCCTAAGCAAGTCGCATGATCCGCGCTTCGCCCAGGCTGGGTTTAACGCTCACTTTAGGCAGTGCACAAACTCTTGCCTGGGCCTCCAGCTATTACTTGACCGCTATCCTTGTGGTGCCCATGGCCCGCGAGCGGGATTTGAGCTTCTGTGTATTCGTGTGCTTCGACTGTAAGGGCGAGGCGTCTATATAAAGGCGACGTAGTTTCCACTGTCCGATCTGTATGAATTGGATTGGTTTATGGTATATGTGATATATCTTGCATTGAGCTTACTTAAGCGAGAGTTTATATGACAGACCATCCTTTTTCGTCTCAATCACTCCTTGCTCAGGGCGGTAGTCACCTTGAGCACGAATATGGAGTAATCATCCCGCCAGTATATACATCAACGACTTACCTTCGAGACAGCGATAATCAATATCGCAGCGGTCGAGTGTATTCCAGAGCTGACAACCCAACGTACCGACCTGCAGAAATACTCTTGGCAGAGCTGGAAAATGCGGTTGATGCCCGTTTATTCGCCTCGGGTATGGCAGCGGCAACAACTGTTTTTCAGGCGTTAAAGCCCGGCGATTCAGTCATCGCTCCTAAAGTGATGTACTGGGCGTTGCGTAAATGGCTGCAGACCTTTGGTGTCGATAGCGGGCTGAATGTTCGTTTTGTGGACACTACAAATCTGGACGAATTACGCCTTGCCATTGATGAAAAAGCACCCACACTTATTTGGCTTGAAACGCCTGGCAATCCGCTCTGGACCGTTACCGATATTGCTGCAGTAGCTGATTTAGCAAAAGACTGCAGAGCCCTGCTTGCTGTTGACTCTACTGTTGCTACACCATTGCTAACAAAACCGTTGAACCTTGGTGCTGATATCGTGATGCATTCAGCCACCAAATACCTCAACGGCCACTCTGATGTTATTTCCGGAGTATTGGCTGCACGGGAAGATAACGCCTTCTGGCAGCGTCTGGTTGCCATTCGCGCCCAATCTGGTGCAGTTCCTGGCCCAACTGATGCAGCTCAATTACTACGTGGAATGCGAACCTTGTTTTTACGGGTGCGGGAAAGCTGTCAAAGTGCGTTATATATTGCTGGACAGCTGGAGCAGCATCCGCATGTAATTGAGGTGTTATACCCCGGTTTAAAAAGTTTTTCCGGCCACGACGTGGCTCAAAAGCAAATGAGCAGTGGTTTCGGCGGTATGTTGTCTATTCGTTTAGCCGGTGGAGAAAAAGCCGCTATTGCAGTTGCCGCTAAAACGCAGCTCTGGTGTCGGGCTACTTCGTTAGGCGGTGTAGAAAGTTTGATTGAGCACCGTGCCAGTATTGAAGGTTCTGACTCGCCAGTTCCGCTGGATTTGCTGCGCTTGTCGGTCGGGATTGAAAAGGCCGACGATCTGCTGGCCGATTTGCAGCAATCCATTGATAGCGCTCACGCGTAAATGCTCATGTACGTAAAGCCGCGCGTACCATTAACCCTTGTTACCGTCTTCTTAGCTAAGGCTGTAACAAGGGTGAACCCTCCATATACAGGTGGCGAAGCTTCCACCATCCCTCAACGTTTAAGCTTAACCCTTGCCCTATAAGCGCCGGGTCAATGAACAGCGTTATATTTTGGTAGCGATGGCATTGGTAAAGCGAAGAGTCTGCGGGTGGGTTTGCCTCGGCAATGGCGACCTTGGCAAGCCCACCGCAGCAGCCATGTCTTGGGGAAAGGCGTACGGTAAGGATGCCGCCTCGCTGCTTGATAAAGTCTAGTGCTTTGCTATCTATATCAATCACATTACCCATGGCCTATCCAATCGTTATTGAGCCCAATGCTTGGGATGGCTA
Organism: Halomonas sp. ATBC28; assembly: GCF_005937175.1. Lineage (NCBI taxonomy): Bacteria > Pseudomonadati > Pseudomonadota > Gammaproteobacteria > Oceanospirillales > Halomonadaceae > Halomonas > Halomonas sp. ATBC28. Next base: position 217,515 of record NZ_VCQL01000010.1, read on the forward strand.
CAGGCATGATGACCTGGTGACCTAGCTCAAAATTTAATGATTAACAGTAGCCGGAAAATGATGGCGGGTCTTGTTTGCAATTCTTACCAGCGCGAGCATCAGCGGTACTTCGACCAATACGCCGACAACAGTGGCTAGCGCAGCGCCCGACTGTAAGCCAAACAGTGCGATAGCCGCTGCCACCGCCAGTTCAAAGAAGTTGCTGGCGCCGATCATCGCCCCCGGTGCGGCAATATTGTGCGGCAACTTCCAGGCTTTAGCCCAGCCATAGGCAATAAAGAAGATCAAAAAGGTCTGAATAATCAGCGGGATCGCGATCAGCACGATATGCAGCGGATTATTGAGAATGACCTCGCCCTGGAAGGCAAACAGCAGCACTAGGGTAATGATCAAGCCAATCGGGGTGATAGGGCCAACCCGCTTCATAAACACGTTGTCGTACCACTCATTGCCGTGCTTTTTAATCAAGCTCTGCCGGGTGATATAGCCCGCCGCCAGGGGAATCACTATATATAGGATCACTGATAGTGCGACGGTGTCCCAGGGCACCTGAATATTGGAAATGCCCAGTAGGAAGACCACGATAGGAGCAAACGCGAACAGCATAATTAGATCATTAAGCGCCACTTGCACCAGAGTGTAGGCGGCATCGCCGCGGGTCAGGTAGCTCCACACAAACACCATGGCGGTACACGGCGCGGCGCCCAGCAGAATTGCACCGGCTAAATACTGGCTGGCTAGCTCGGCGGGAATAAACGGTCGAAAGATCACCATCAGAAATAGCCAGGAGATGGCGAACATAGTGAAAGGTTTGATCAACCAGTTCACTGATGTAGTAATGATCAAACCTTTGGGCTGACGACGCACACCCAGTAGCGAGGTGAAGTCAATTTGCGCCATCATGGGGAATATCATCGCCCAAATGAGCACCGCCACCGGAATCGATACCTGCGCCACTTCAAAGCGTGACAGCGTTTCCGGTACTGCTGGGATCAATTGCCCAACTAAGATGCCTACCACAATGGCGAGTGCTACCCATAGCGTGAGGTAGCGCTCAAAAAATCCCATGCCTTCGGCGGTAGAGGGTGAGGCGTTGTCTTGCAGTGCTGGCATGTGAAGCTCCTGATTAGATGGCGCGTTGATTAACCCGCTTTGAGACTTCTTCGGCGCTCTCTTTGCGCTCCGAATAACGATCCGTCAGCACGTCACTGCGATCACGCACTAGTAGAGTGAATTTCACCAGCTCTTCCATGACATCCACGATACGGTCATAAAACGGTGAAGGCTTCATCCGGTCTTTATCATCAAACTCCATAAAGGCTTTGGGTATCGAGGACTGATTGGGAATCGTCAGCATACGCATCCAACGCCCCAAGATGCGTAGCTGATTGACCGTATTGAAGGACTGCGAACCGCCGCAGACCTGCATTACCGCCAAGGTTTTGCCCTGAGTAGGGCGGACGCCACCCAGGGCAAGGGGGATCCAATCTATTTGCGCCTTCATAATGCCGGTCATTGCGCCGTGACGTTCGGGGGAGCACCACACCATCCCTTCTGCCCATTGGGCCAATTGGCGTAGCTCATCGACTTTGGGGTGGCTGGCATCTTCTGCATCCGGTAATGGCAGCCCCTTGGGGTCAAAGATTCTTGTTTCTGCGCCCATGGCATTGAGTAAATGTGCGGCTTCCTCAACCGCTAACCGGCTGAAAGAGCGCTCACGCAGAGAGCCGTATAGCAGCAATATTTTAGGTGCGTGTTCAGTGCTATGTGGAATCCTCAGCCGTTCGCTGCTGGGCGGTTCAAAGAATTCAGCGTCTATATTAGGCAGATCATTCAGGTCGGAAAAATCAGTCAGTGAGATCATCGCGGTTTACTCGGATTGGGTCTTAATAGCTTGATGATTCCATCATATATGTTTTTTCGTATATTTCTAGGGCAACTGTGTGCCTGCAATATTGCCGTCATGAACCCGGCGTAGAGTGACAGCCACTAACTACATAAGAGGCTGTTTATTTATGACGAAGCGCCGCGTGTTGTTCCTCTGCAATGCTAACTCTGCACGGTCTCTGATGGGGGAGGCGTTGCTTCGCCATTTGGCAGATGATCGTTTTGAAGCGTTTAGTGCCGGTTCTGAACCGGATGAGCCCCATGCATTGACACTTGAAGCGTTGCGTAAACACGGGCTTCCCACCGAGGGCCTGCGCAGTAAGTCGTTGGATGAGTTTGAAAGCGAGACCTTCGATTTTGTCATTGTGCTGTGCGACAAAGCCCAGCAAGCCTGCCGCGATTGGCAAGGGGAGGCGGGCGAAGTTCTATCCTGGGATATTCGTGACCCTCGCTTGATCGGCAAGTCAGATGCTTATGAGCAGGCATTATTAGAGATTCGTCGGCGCCTACAGCTCTGGCTGCCTCTCCACACATCTGATTAACCTTACTGAAAGGGGCGGGTCGAGATGAAATGGATTAATAACTTAAGCGTCAAGGCAAGTTGGACGCTTGTATTAGTGGCCTTTAGCGGCCTGGTCGTCGTCATTGGCGCACTGGGTTTGTTCGCCAACCATTTTGGCCGTGAGGCATTTACGTCGCTTCATGAACGGGACATGGCACAAATTAGTCAGCTCAATAGCGCCTATACCCAGCTGTTGCGTGCGCGTATTCAGATGAACCGTGCAGCGGAGTTAATTCGTACCCCTTCGTTTGATCGACCTGACCCTCTGATAGAAGAAGCCCAGCGGTTGCTTGATGAGGCATCCGAGAACTTCACTCAATTTACAGCGAGTGATTTTGATCAGGATCAGCAGTCGTTTGTCGAACAGTTAGCTTCGAACTTTCAATCATTTGTTAACAATAATCTCAATCTTCAGATGATGATGCTTGAAGAGCGCGACATATCAGGCTTTTTCTCGGGTGAGTCGCGAGTGGATGATAGTAGCGAGCACTTTGTGGCAAGCGCTGAGGCTTTTATTGGCGCTTCCACTCAGCGGGGTAACACCTTGCTTATGCGCTTTGAGCAGGTTTCATCGCTACTTTTTTGGGGAGTGATTACAGCGCTTGGCGCTGCGCTGTTGGTAGTGACGGTAGTGGTATGGGGCGTGCGTAAAAATGTGCTTCGCCCATTGAAGAAAATCACTGGGCACTTCCAGCGCATTGCTAACGGTGACCTGTCGGCGCCAGTAACGGCGCACTCAAGTAACGAAATTGGTCAGCTATTTAGTGAGCTGGATAAGATGCAGCACTCGCTGACGGCCACGGTTAATCGTCTTAATACGAGCAGCCAGCAGGTATATAGCAATAGTCAGGAGATGACTGAGCAGAACCAGCTTTTGGCGAGCCAAACCGACACTCAAGTGTCAGCTTTGCAGCAAATGGCAGCGAGCTTGGAACAGCTAACCGCCACGGTGAATCAGAATGCTGAAAGTGCGGCGCATGTTAACCAGTCAACGGCAGATGTGTCTCAAAAAGCGCAGCAGGGTGATGAGGTGATTACCCAGTTTATCGCCACCATGGAGGCGATAAATAGTCACTCCGAAGAGATTCAAAGCATTATTCGCATGATTGAAAGCATTGCTTTCCAAACCAATATTTTAGCGCTCAATGCATCGGTTGAAGCCGCGCGTGCCGGTGAGCACGGGCGTGGGTTTGCGGTGGTCGCCAATGAGGTGCGTGCACTGGCAACGCGCAGTGCCAGTGCCGCCAGTGATATTCGTTCACGCATTGAAGCGTCGAGTGCGAGCGTCCAGCAAGGCAGCATATTGTCTCAGCAGGCTGGTGAACATACACGGGCGATCATGCAAGCAGCGAGGAATGTGGACACGCTGATGACGCAAATCACCCATGCCTCTGAAGAGCAGCGGCGAGGCATTGAGGAGGTCAACCACGCGGTTGCTCAGATCGATACCACTACCCAAGACACCATGCGCTTAGTCAATCAGGCGGCCCAGAGCGCGGAGGTGCTGTCCCAAGAAGCTTTGCAGATGCGTGAATATGCCGGTCAATTTAGTGTGGTGGAGAGTGCCATTGAACCAGGCTTGTCTGGTATTGATAAAAATCAAACTGACTATCCCGAATGGGAGCAGCTCAGTCATCAAGAGGGCGCCTTACCGGATGACCATGAGCAAGCCCGTCGTCAGGCGGGATTATTGGCTTCGGCTTAGCATTCTGGATGAAGGAATTTAGCTTTACTCCTGAGCTTACAACGCTATTATGCGATTTTCTCTGAGCGTCATGTAGCGTGTTAGCAACAAAGTGGTTAGTGACACCCTTTAGCTTGTTTTTTCAGCGTTTTCTGAACGACCCTATGCTGCTCTCAATGAGTATCCTATGGGTTGTTTTGTGTTGGCTGGAGCCTCAATCACTGAGTGAAATGGCTGACCGGGTTCACTGGACAACCCTTGTAGTATTAATCGGCCTAATGCTGCTCAGTCGCGCGTTAGAACTGAGTGGTTATTTAACGCTCTGGGGTCGTCAGTTATTAGCTCTACTGCGTGGTGAGCGCCGACTTGCGGTCGGTTTGATTCTGTTTTCGGGGCTTCTCTCGGCGATAGTCACTAACGATGTGGCGCTGTTTATTGTGGTACCACTGACGCTTAGTCTGGCGGGAATGGCAACACTGCCGATTGAACGCTTGATTGTGTTTGAGGCGCTGGCTGTGAATGCAGGCTCATCGCTGAGCCCGATTGGTAATCCGCAAAATCTCTATTTATGGCAGCTTTCAGGCATTCGCTTCGGCGACTTTTTATGGGTAATGTTGCCGCTTGGGGTGGGCTTGATGCTGTTGCTCTTACTTTTTGTTCCCTTGGCATTTCCGAAAGCGTCAATACACTTGGAAGCAGTTTCTGCGATGACGGCTGAGCGCCGAAAGGAGCCGTTATGGGCGGCGCTTATTGGCTATCCACTTTTTCTGGTCGCGGTAGACATGGGGTGGGTGCTATCGGCGCTGGCTGGCGTTTTGCTTTCGATGCTATGGGTGGCTCGACGGGCGGTATTCAGTATTGATTGGCTACTGCTGATAGTGTTTGTATTGATGTTCGTAAATCTAAGTGTCATCGGTGAGCTGAGCGTTGTTCAGCAGTTTATACATTCAATGCGCCAGTGGCCGGGTGGCGATGTTAGTGCTGGCGTACTCCTTTCACAGGTCGTATCCAACGTGCCAGCGACCCTACTGCTTGCCCAGCAGAGTGAGTGGCAGCCGCTGGCTTGGGGCGTTAGCGTGGGTGGCTTTGGTTTGGCGGTAGGCTCAATGGCGAATTTAATCGCGCTACGTTTGGCACGCCAGCCTGGGATTTGGAAGGAGTTTCATTGCTGGTCGCTCCCCATGTTGGGGCTGGGGTGGTTGTTTGCCGCCGTATGGCTCAGCGCCCTGGCGCGGTAATAGGGTCAGGGCGCTTCACAAAAGGCTATATTTTGTAATAGCGCAGCTTAATCAACTAGCTCGACGGCGACAGCCGTTGCTTCGCCACCGCCAATGCATAAGCTGGCAATACCGCGTTTGCCGCCTTTGGTACGTAGGGCATGAATTAGCGTAGCGATGATGCGTGAGCCGGTAGAGCCAATCGGGTGGCCTTGGGCGCAGGCGCCGCCAAACACATTGACTTTGTCGTGGGGCAGGCCCAAGTCATCCATGGCCATCAGTGTCACCACCGCAAAGGCTTCGTTAATCTCGAATAGGTCTACGTCATTCACGCCCCAATCGAGCTTTTTCATCAGCTTTTCAATCGCACCCACTGGCGCGATGGTGAACTCACTAGGGTGTCGCGAGTGAGTCGTGTGGCCTAGCATACGCGCTAGCGGCTTAATACCTTGTTGATCTGCAGCTTCCTGACTCGCCAAGATAAGTGCCGAAGCGCCGTCGGAAATTGAGCTGGCGTTGGCGGCGGTAATCGTACCGTCTTTGGCAAAAGCGGGGCGCAACTGGCGGATTTTGTCGAGCTTAGCTTGGAAGGGCTGCTCATCGTGTTCGACAAGGGTTTCGCCTTGACGAGAGGTGACCATCACCGGTGCGATCTCTGCGCTTAGGTGGCCTGAGTTGGTGGCGGCCATGGCGCGCTCAAGGGACGCAATAGCAAAATCATCCAGGCGCTCCCGCGTGTAGCCTCGCTCAGTAGCCACATCCTGGGCAAACACGCCCATTAGTTTGCCCGTTTCGGCGTCTTCCAGCCCATCCAAAAACATATGGTCTTTAAGCTCGCCGTGCCCCAGCCGATAGCCGCCCCGCGCCTTGGTAAGCACGTGGGGGGCGTTAGACATCGACTCCATGCCGCCAGCCAGCAAAATATCGCCGCTACCCGCCTTGATTAAATCGTGGGCAAGCATGGTGGATTTCATGCCCGAGCCGCACAGCTTGTTAATAGTGGTGGCGCCATTGGCATCCGGAATGCCGGCTTGGCGCATTGCCTGCCGCGCTGGGCCCTGCTTCACACCGGCGGGCAGTACACAGCCCATAATGCCCTCGGTGATCAGGGCCGGGTCAATTCCCGCCTCTTCAATGGCCGCTTTGATGGCGGCTGCGCCAAGCTGTGGGGCTGTCATGCTTGCCAGGCTGCCCATCATGCCGCCCATTGGCGTGCGTTTGGCAGCGAGAAATACCACATCGGTGGGGTTGCTCATGGCCAATCTCCTTCAGGATTATTGTGATTATCATGCCAAGTGGTAGTTGATACGTTGACCCGTAGGCGGTGCTGTGGTTCTCTCCAAAGTAACCAAGCAAGCGCTAGTGTAAATGACATGAATGTAATGAATGCATCCCCTCGCCGCAAGGAACTGACGCGCCTCGCTGCTCAGCTATTCGTCCAAGAGGGCTTTGATCGCACGACGGTGCGAATGCTGGCGCAGGAAATGGGTATTAAGTCCGGTAGCTTGTTTCATCATTTTAAAGATAAGCAGGAAATCCTTGCTGCGGTCATTGAAGAGGGCACTCAAAATGCCTTGATGATTGCGCGTAAAGCGCTCGACGAATGCGACGCAGAGCCTGAAGTACGCCTGCGTGCCATGGCGCGTGCTCATCTCGAAACCCTCTTTACCGACCGCAATGCCCATGTGGTGGCACTCTTTGAGTGGCGCCGACTCGACCCGGCGGCCAGTGCTCATTTGAGCCACTTACGCGATGCTTACGAGGCGCTGTGGGTCACTGTTATTGACGATGCGTTGGAAGCAGGCTTGATCCATGGTGACCGCTTTCTTGTCTCGCGTTTTGTTTTGGGGGCGCTGAACTGGACAGTGCGCTGGTACGACCCAAACGGGCCACGCTCGCCTGATGACCTCGCTGACGAGCTGGTCGCCATGATTATGCCCACCTCTGCTTAATACTCTGATGACAACAGCCTCGACCAACGTCTAACGCTGAAGCTTATATCAGTGCTTGCTCTCTGCGCCATTTACTTTTAGCGTTGCTATTATCTTTTAGCTTACGTTAACGTCAACGGATAAATATAACAACATTGCTTGCGCTTATTCTCACTACGAGCTCATTTCTAATAACACAAGAGAGCGATCATGACAGCGACATCACAATCACTGCCCGACTATCACCACTATCTCGATAACTTTTCCGTGGATAGCGTTATCGCTCGCCTGGATGACCACCAAGACGGCCTGCTAAATGCCTTTGAGGCCTGCTGTGGGCGTCATGTGCGCGCTGGCCGCGGCGAGGTGCTGGCGCTGGTTCAAGAGGACTCTCAAGGTGATATGCATACCCTGAGCTACGCCGAGCTAGATGAACAGAGTGCAAAGTTGGCAGGGTGGTTTCAATCCCAGGGGTTGGGTATAGGCGACCGCATTGCCTGCATGCTGCCCCGGTCACCACAGCTATTGATTGCAGTGCTCGCCACTTGGCGTATTGGTGCGGTCTATCAGCCGCTGTTTACCGCCTTTGGCCCCGATGCGGTGGACTATCGGCTAGGGCGTGCAGGCACCAAGTTGGTGATTACTGATCACGCTAACCGCTATAAATTCGATGGCCTTAGCCAATGCCCGCCGGTACTGGCTGTGGGCGGGGCGACCAGTGAGCATGCCGATGATCACGACTGGCAGGCGGCGTTGACGCATACGTCAATGAGCGACAAACCACCGAGGCTCGCGCCTGAAGCACCATTTCTGCAAATGTTTACCTCTGGCACCGTGGGCAAGCCGAAAGGCGTTGCCGTTCCACTGGCAGGGATGACTGCTTTTGCGATCTATATGGAGCTGGCCATTGACCTGCGTAATGATGACCGCTTCTGGAATATGGCCGATCCCGGTTGGGCTTATGGTCTCTACTATGCGATTGCCGGGCCTTTACTGCTTGGTGTGACGACGCATTTTTGTGAGGCAGGATTTAGCGCCGAGGGGGCGCTGGCGTTTATGAAGCGCCACCACATTACCAATTTTGCTGCCGCGCCGACCGCTTACCGTCTAATGAAAGCGTCAGGGCTATTTGATGACGCCCATGAAAAGCTTGAGCTGCGTGCGGCTAGCTCGGCGGGTGAACCTCTAAATACTGAAGTAGTGACCTGGGTTGAGAAGTCGTTGGGATGCCCGGTTATGGATCACTACGGCCAGACCGAAACCGGCATGACGTGCAATAACCACCATGCCCTTGACCATCTCAAGCATGTGGGCGCAATGGGCGTGCCGATGCCGGGTTATCGACTGGCGATTTTGGACGCGGAGTATAAAGAGCTGCCTGCCGGGGAGCCTGGTGTCCTCGCCGTCGATATCAAGAACTCCCCGGCACACTTCTTCCAGGGCTACACCTGGCAAGAGAAGAATCCCTTTGTGGAAGGCTATTACCTGACGGGCGATGTGGTTATCCGCAATGAAGACGGTACCTTTCAATTTGCCGGGCGTGATGACGATATTATTACCACCGCGGGTTATCGGGTGGGGCCAACGGACGTTGAAAATAGTGTGATGACGCATCCTGCAGTCGCCGAATCGGCGGCAGTGGGGCAGCCTGATGAGATCCGCGGCGAGGTGATCAAGTCGTATATCGTGCTCCGCGAAGGCTATGAAGCCAGTGACGAGCTTGCTGATGAAATCAAACAACGAGTGCGCGAGCGGCTTTCGACCCACGCTTTTCCGCGCATTATTGAGTTTGTCGATGAGTTGCCTAAAACCCCCAGCGGCAAGATTCAGCGCTTTAAATTACGTGCCCAGGCAGTAGAAGAAGCCAAAGCAAGTCAATAGCCCATCAAGTGAGTAGCCAAATCAAATGAATAAAAAAGCGAGTGAATAAACCCACCACGATATATATCAACCATACATAACGACCAAAGGGATACGGAAATGCAGGTTAAGGAGAGTACCTTTTTAATTACCGGGGCTGCCTCTGGTCTTGGGGCGGCTACCGCTGAGCGCTTAGTCGCTGCAGGCGCTCGCGTCGTGTTATGCGACTTAAACGACAGTGTCAATGCCCATGCCCAGCAGCTGGGGGCAAGCGCACGCGCCATTCTGGCGGATATTACGTCAGGCGAACAGATGCAGCAGGCCGTAGATGCGGCGGTAGCGCTGGGTGGCGAGCACGGGCTTTCAGGCGTAGTTCACTGCGCGGGTGTGGTTAGCGTGGCCAAGCTGGTTGATCGTGAAGGCAACCCGGCTGATTTAGAAAGCTATATGAAAACGATCAATATCAATCTGGTCGGTACTTTTAACGTCATGCGCCTTGCGGCTGCCGCCATGGCTAAAAACGCGCCGAATGAGAGTGGTGAGCGCGGGGTGATTATTAATACTGCGTCCATTGCTGCTTTTGATGGGCAGGTAGGCCAGTGTGCTTATAGTGCCTCTAAAGCGGGTGTTGTGGGTATGAGCTTGCCAGCGGCGCGGGAATTGTCGCGCCATGCTATTCGGGTGATGGCCATCGCCCCTGGCGTATTTGAAACGCCGATGATGAGTGAAATTCCTGACGAGGCGGCCCAGGCACTAGCGGCGGCGGTACCTTTTCCTAAGCGTTTAGGTAAGCCAGATGAGTTTGCTCAATTAGCCGAGCAGATTATTACCAACCTCATGCTCAATGGCGAACTGATCCGCTTAGACGGTGGCATTCGCATGCAGTAACTAGATGGTCAGTAGGTAAAAGAAAAATAAAACGACTCGTCGGCTTTTGGTTGGCGAGTTTTTTTATTATTTGCACCAGGGGTTTACTGGTTGGGCGACCAAAGTTCTAGAGTGTTTTTGGGCTAAATTCAAACGCTCGCTTGACTCTGAGGGGCGCCCGCGCTAATTTTCAAACATGTGTTTGAAAGCTCTCTGCCATTAAGAGTTGCTTGGCTTTCAACCCCCCCCCTTTCTTAGGAGAAGTGTGATGCCCAGCTATCAGGCCCCTATTCGTGATATGCGTTTCGTTATGGACGAGATGCTTGACTACCCTGCTCACTACGCGCGCCTGCCAAGCGGTGACGATGCATCGCCAGATGTTGTCAGCGCTATTTTGGAAGAGGGGGCACGCTTCGCCCGCGATGTACTGCTGCCGATCAATCAGAGTGGCGATGAAGAAGGGTGCCTACTGGAAGGGGGCGAGGTCAAAGCGCCTAACGGTTTCAAAGAGGCCTACCAGCAGTACGTAGAGGGGGGGTGGCCGAGTCTGGCCGCCGATCCTGCTCATGGTGGTCAAGGGCTGCCGCCTTCATTGGCGATGCTGTTGTCGGAAATGATCTGCGCCACTAACTTGGCGTGGGGCATGTACCCAGGGCTCTCTCATGGTGCGGCAGACGCACTTCGCCATCATGGCACCGATGAGCAGAAGGCGACGTATCTCACCAAGCTGGTAGAAGGGGTATGGACGGGCACTATGTGCCTAACCGAGCCGCACTGCGGCACTGACCTAGGATTGATCAAGACGCGAGCAGTGCCCGCTGATGGCGATGCCTATGCGATTACTGGCACCAAAATCTTTATCTCGGCCGGTGAGCATAATCTGGCTGAAAACATTGTCCACCTGGTATTGGCAAAACTGCCTGGCGCACCGGAAGGTTCTAAAGGTATTTCGCTATTTGTAGTGCCTAAGTTCTTGCCCGATGCCCAAGGTAATGTGGGTGAGCGTAATGGCGTCACCTGCGGTTCGCTCGAGCACAAAATGGGCATTCATGGTAATGCCACCTGTGTGATGAACTTCGACGACGCAACCGGCTACTTGGTAGGGCCGCCCAATAAAGGGCTGGCGTGCATGTTCACCATGATGAACGCTGCGCGTCTTGGGGTGGGGATTCAAGGGCTGGGGTTGGTTGAAGCCAGTTTCCAGAATTCATTGAGCTATGCCCGTGACCGGTTACAGATGCGCGGCTTATCGGGCAAACAGGCTCCTGAAAAGCCCGCTGATCCGATTATCGTCCACCCTGATGTGCGCCGCATGCTGCTGACCCAGAAAGCCTTCGCCGAAGGCGGGCGTATGTTGGTGCTTTATACCGCGCAAATGCTCGATTTGGTGGAGCATGGTGAGCCGGGTGAAGAGCGAGATCACGCTGAAACCCTGCTTGGCTTGCTAACGCCTATTGTTAAAGCCTTCCTGACCGAAGTTGGTTTTGAAAGCACTAACGAGGGCGTACAGATCTACGGTGGTCATGGCTTCATTAAAGAGTGGGGCATGGAGCAATTGGTGCGCGATGCTCGCATTACTCGACTCTATGAAGGTACTACCGGTATCCAGGCGCTTGATCTGCTAGGCCGTAAAGTACTAATGAGTCAGGGTGAATCGCTGAAGGTATTCACCAAAGAGATCCATAAGTTCTGTAAAGCTGAAGCCGACAACCCTGCACTCAAAGAGTTTGTTGGGCCGCTCGCCAAGCTGAATGCAGAGTGGGGCGAACTGACTATGGGCGTGGGGATGAAGGCAATGCAAGACCGTGAGGAAGTAGGTGCGGCGAGTGTTGATTACCTAATGTATTCAGGCTATGTCACCCTGGCGTACCTATTTGCACGCGCGGCCAAACAGGCGTCTATTTCTTTAGAAGGTGACGATAAGGCCTTCTACGCTGCAAAATTGAATACTGCTCGCTTCTATTATCAGCGTCTATTGCCGCGTACCAAGGCCCATGCGCAGATGATACAAGCAGGTGCTGCAAGCCTGATGGCCATCTCCAGCGAAGATTTTGGTCTGGGATTTGAAATTTAATTAACGGCTAAAATGTGAAAAGAGCACTCTCTGATCAGGCGTTCTGATCGGTGGTTTGCGGCAGAAGGGTAGCCTTCTGCCGCTTTTTTATACGCAATAACTTCTTTTACTTGCTATCTTATTAGTCAGGCCTTAAAGTACGCATCCGCTGCCGGGGACGCCAAGCGTTACCAGCGGTGAATGAAGTGTAAAAGCTTCGGTTTGTCAAAGAGTTAGCGGTTTTGGATGTGGTCAGGTTTGCATCGAAAACAACGCCCTTGACAACCACCAGGAAATGCGTAGAATACGCCTTCCTCGCTGAGGCAAGCCAGTTCAACGGCAAGCCGTGTGGCCCAGTTGGTTTATTAGCTAGCCACCACAGCGAAACAGCTCTTTAACAATTTGATCAGGTAATTCATGTGGGCGCTTGCTGATGTTGGTGACAAATCACCAAATATCAAGGCAAGCGACTCAAGCAATAAGGTTTTTCGAAACCTGTTTTGAATGAATTCGTTTGAACCTTGAGCCAAGTTTGGTTCGCTTCTGTCACTTTCGGGTGGCAGGTAAGAACCGCATAGATCTTAAACTGAAGAGTTTGATCATGGCTCAGATTGAACGCTGGCGGCAGGCCTAACACATGCAAGTCGAGCGGTAACAGGGGTAGCTTGCTACCCGCTGACGAGCGGCGGACGGGTGAGTA
>NZ_VCQL01000110.1:0-450 GCF_005937175.1 Halomonas sp. ATBC28
TATCTCCAGTCGTTACAGGTGGCGGCGATTTCGACTATTTGCTGTTTACTGATCGGCTATCCGCTGGCGTGGGCGGTGGCGCACAGTAAGCCTTCGACCCGTAATATCTTATTACTACTGGTGATCCTGCCGTCGTGGACCTCGTTTCTGATTCGTGTCTACGCCTGGATGGGAATATTAAAAAACAACGGTGTGCTGAATAATTTTCTGCTGTGGCTGGGGATTATCGATCAACCGCTGACCATTCTGCATACCAACTTTGCGGTTTATATTGGCATTGTTTACGCCTACGTGCCGTTTATGGTGCTGCCGATTTACACCGCGTTGATTCGTATTGATTATTCGCTGGTAGAAGCGGCACTGGATCTCGGTGCACGACCGCTGAAAACGTTCTTTACTGTGATCGTGCCGCTGACTAAAGGTGGGATTATTGCCGGATCGATGCTGGTG
>NZ_VCQL01000111.1:0-449 GCF_005937175.1 Halomonas sp. ATBC28
GTAATGTACCGTATCATCTTCCCGATGTTAGGATAGCCTGTCCCCTTGGCTGAGTCCACTTAGATTTCTGATCCCAGACTTTTTCTCCTCGCAACCACGTTTCCATGACCCGTCCTTTGACCTTTTTGCCGATATATGGGCTCACCTTGTTCTTGAAATGCAGGTCGTCCAGCTCTATCGTCCATTTCGCCTCAGGATCCCAGATGACAAGATCCGCATCTGCTCCTACAGTAAGAGAACCCTTCTTTGGAAAAAGACGTGTTTGTATTGCCGTGTTTCGCGAGGTCCATCGCGATACATCCTTAATGCTAAAGTTTCTCTCAGACGCTCCTGTCCATAGAATTTGCAAACCGAGCCCTAAGGCAGAGACACCTCCCCAAGCGGACATGAATGAGCCTTCCTTCAACTTGGGCGTGCATGGAGAATGATCTGACACGACAGAAGTGATC
>NZ_VCQL01000112.1:0-448 GCF_005937175.1 Halomonas sp. ATBC28
CTACGGAAGCCGGGGCCACCAGCGGTTCGCGCGATAAAGGTCTGCACGGTAAGCTGAAAGCGGGTGTCTGTTATTCGATGCTCGACACCATTAACTCGCGCCACCAGCGCGTGGTGGTCGGTGTGCGTCTGCAACAGGTTGCCGGACGCGATCGTAAAGTGGATATCAAACCATTTGCCATTCAGGGACTGCCGATGTCGGTGCAGCCGACACAGCTGGTGACCGAAACCCTGAACGAACGCCAGGCGCGGCTGCTGCCGCTTAACGAGCTGAAAGACAAGCTCGAGGCGATGGAAGGCGTGCAGTTTAAACAGTTCAACTCCATTACCGATTACCACTCGCTGATGTTCGATCTGGGCATCATCGCGCGTCGTCTGCGCTCCGCATCTGACCGTAGCAAATTCTATCGTCTGATCGAAGCTTCGCTGTATGGCGGGATCTCCAGTGC
>NZ_VCQL01000113.1:0-448 GCF_005937175.1 Halomonas sp. ATBC28
GGGTGTATGCTGCGCCGTATGCTTCCAGCGCCCACACTTCCATCTCCCCGAAACGCTGACCACCGAACTGTGCCTTACCACCCAGCGGCTGCTGAGTAACCAGGCTGTAAGAACCGGTGGAACGCGCGTGCATCTTGTCGTCGACCAGGTGGTTCAGTTTCAGCATGTACATGTAACCAACGGTTACCGGGCGTTCGAACTGTTCACCAGTGCGACCGTCGTACAGGCGGATCTGACCGGAAGTCGGCAGGTCGCCAAGTTTCAGCAGCTCTTTAATTTCTGCTTCTTTCGCACCGTCGAACACCGGCGTTGCGATTGGCATACCTTTGCGCAGGTTTTCAGCCAGACGCATAACTTCTTCATCGCTGAAGGTACTCAGGTCAACTTTCTGACGAACGTCAGCGCCCAGATCGTACGCACGCTGGATGAATTCGCGCAGTTTCGCGAC
>NZ_VCQL01000114.1:0-445 GCF_005937175.1 Halomonas sp. ATBC28
CTGCTCCAGTTCCCCCCGCGTGCGGGCAAGCAACGGGCGGATAAGCCGTGTTCCGGCAAACTCCGAAACTTCCGCCATAGCCGAAAGCCCGGCAGGGCCGCTACCGCGTTTTAGCGCCAGCAGAAAGGTTTCACATTGATCGTCGAGATGTTGCGCTGTAACCAGCACTTCACCGGGCAACAAGGTACGGGCAAATGCCTGATAACGCGCCTGCCGCGCCTGGGCCTCAATCCCCAGCCCCTCTTGCGCAAGTTGTACGCGTTCGACCACCAGCGGCACCTGCCACTGTTGGCAGATGTTTTCACAATGTTTCACCCAGGCATCAGCATTGGCGCTTAAACCGTGATGCACATGGATAGCGCGCAGAGTGACGCCCGGATTTTCCGTCCGCCACTGCACCAGTTGATGCAGTAAGACAGTAGAATCAAGGCCGCCGCTAAAGGCC
>NZ_VCQL01000115.1:0-445 GCF_005937175.1 Halomonas sp. ATBC28
CGACAAGGAGGCCGCGCAGTGGCTGGACGGCGCGCTCGACCACATCGTCGCGCTGACGGAGGACGACACCGGCCGCGCCGAGCACAACATGTACGCCGAGGACGGCCCGCCCAGCGTGAGCGAGGACCGGCTGGAGGTGTTCGGCGAGGCGGTCTGGGCCACCTACGACCTGCGCCAGCTCTGGAAGAGCATGGGCCCGCGCGTCGAATCCGTGCGCCGCGAGGACACGCCGGGTCGCAACGACCCGTGCAACTGCGGCAGCGGCAAGAAATACAAGAAGTGCTGCGGAAATTGAGCACAACCCCCTGAGGCGCTGCGCGCCTTCCCCCCGGGGGGACGACGCCAGTGGCCCGGCGGAGCCGCCGGTTCCACGGCGTCTGCTGGCCTGGGCCGCGCCTTCTGCGTGATGCGGGAAAGCATCGGAGGCTGCCCACCACGTTGTGGG
>NZ_VCQL01000116.1:0-440 GCF_005937175.1 Halomonas sp. ATBC28
GTTAACGCGTGGCGATCTGGTGCTCTTCGACCGTAACAACCATAAGTCGAATCATCACGGCGCGCTGATTCAGGCGGGGGCGACGCCGGTCTATCTGGAAGCTTCACGCAACCCGTTTGGTTTCATTGGCGGTATTGATGCGCACTGTTTTAATGAAGAGTATCTGCGCCAGCAAATTCGCGACGTTGCGCCAGAAAAAGCCGACCTGCCGCGCCCGTATCGCCTGGCGATTATTCAGCTGGGAACCTATGACGGCACTGTCTATAACGCCCGTCAGGTGATCGATACCGTTGGGCATCTGTGTGATTACATTCTGTTTGATTCCGCGTGGGTCGGTTATGAACAATTTATCCCGATGATGGCGGATAGCTCGCCGCTGCTGTTAGAACTTAACGAAAACGATCCGGGGATCTTTGTGACTCAGTCGGTGCACAAACAGC
>NZ_VCQL01000117.1:0-439 GCF_005937175.1 Halomonas sp. ATBC28
TAAAAGCCCTACCTGAGCACCTTTTTTTAAAATGGCACGAATTACTGAAGCAGTAAAAGAAACTACTCCTTCAAATCTCTTATTCTCTTCGCAATCCACAACAATCATAATGTCATGGGTCTGCTTTTGTTCAAACTCTTTTGTCATCATATTATTCCGCCTTGCACTTGCCTTCCAGTTAATCCATGAGAAGCGGTCACCAGGCTGATACTCTCTTATTCCAACTGCCATTGTCGTATCTCTTTGCACTCGTTCCTTCGAAGAAGTCATCCCTTGTTCAAAATGATTTTCCAAAGGCTTGTAAACCATCTCTTCAAAAGGAGGATAGACAAGTATCCGATCAACTTGAATATAAACTTTCTCCTTTTCAACAAGACCTAAAGGATCTCCTATTTGCAGGAAAATCTGATCAAATACATGCTCTCCTCTCGACAACTCT
>NZ_VCQL01000118.1:0-439 GCF_005937175.1 Halomonas sp. ATBC28
GGATAACAAAGCGCTGCTGAGTCATGTGGATATCAACAACGTGGTGTGCGCGATGCCCTTGCCCTATACCCGTTTGTACGAAGGCCTGGCGTGCGGATTGAAAGCCCAGTTTGATGGCATTCCTTTTTACTATGCGCATATGCGCGGCGCGGATATTCGCGTGGAGTGTCTGCTTAATGGCGTGTATGACATGGCGGTGGTTTCGCGACTAGCGGCGGAAAGGTATCTCACGCAAAAAGGCTTATGCCTCGCGCTGGAGTTGGGGCCGCACACCTACGTTGGCGAGCACCAGTTGATTTACCGTAAAGGCGAGTCCGCAAACGTGAAGCGCGTGGGGCTGGATAACCGTTCGGCGGATCAGAAAATCATGACCGATGTTTTTTTTGGCGGTAGTGATGTGGAACGAGTCGATCTCTCTTATCACGAGAGTTTACAACGC
>NZ_VCQL01000119.1:0-438 GCF_005937175.1 Halomonas sp. ATBC28
GAACCGTTCGGGTTAGCCGGGTAGGTTTCAGTGACTTTGCCGAAGTTATCGACATAGCGCAGTGCCACCAGCCCTTTGCTTTCCAGTGCCGCCAGATGCGCCGCATCACGCACCTCCACGCGCCCTTCACCATGAGAGACAGCAATCGGCATTTGCGAGCCCACCATCCCCTGCAACAGCAGCGACGGGCTTTGGGTCACTTCAACCAGGCTGAAACGCGCTTCAAAGCGATCGGAGGTATTGCGCACAAAACGTGGCCACAACTCACTACCTGGGATCAGTTCACGCAGATTAGACATCATCTGGCAACCGTTACATACCCCCAGCGCCAGCGTTTGCGGACGGTGGAAGAAGGTTGCAAACTCATTGCGTACACGGTCATTGAACAGGATTGACTTCGCCCAACCTTCACCGGCACCCAGCAAATCACCGTAGGAG